>JADFXI010000083.1:3219-13227 GCA_015233655.1 Nitrospirota bacterium
AGCGAAATTGACATGTACGCAAGCACCCAGTTTGTCCGAAGCTATAATTTTTCATACACGACAAGCGGTGTCACAGGACGTTCTCTATTAAGCAGCATTACACGGTACGGCAGTGACGGCACAAGTACGCTTCCGCAAGTGACCTTTACATATCAGACAAACTCAGGCGGATTTGCATCACCGGTTTCGGGCCCTCTAATCGGCGCCTACGCTGTTGCAGGAGATTTCAACGGCGACGGCTTAGCTGATATTGCGGACAGTTCAAATGCTGCTTTTACCAACTCCACATCAGTATATTTATCGCAGGGCACCAGCTTTTCCCAATCGGTCAATGTGAGCACCACCATTCCCACCTGCATTGTCTACAACAGCGTTATAAAAAGCAACTTCAATAGTATGAGCGTCACAAGTGCTTTTGCAGGGGACTTCAATGGTGATGGAGCGGCAGACTTGATCATAAGCGTTGGGTCGTCGTGTAGTTTTCTATACAATTCCAGCTATTCAAGCGGACAACTCTCTTTTTCGCAATCCTCTACAGTGCCGTATACAACGATAAGCGGCGACTTCAACGGCGATGGAATAAATGATTTTGCCAATATGCCGACAGGTAATTTGAATTTAATTTCCGTCTCCATTTCTCAAAGCAACGGTACATATAATTCATCAGTGTGGCCTCTATACGGCCAGGTCCCGCAATGTAACTATTACGCCACCGGCGATTTCAACGGCGATGGAAAAGCGGACATATTGGCCTATGGCTGCAGCGACGGCTATGCGCGAATCCTTTACTCAACAGGCAACGCATTTTCGGTATCAGCGTTAACAGGCGATTTTTCATCCAGCACGGTAGTGGGGGATTTCGATGGTGATGGCAGAGCAGAGATTGCCGTGCTTTCCGGTCAGGGTGCAAGTGCCGTCACCCGGATATATTCCGCAAAAGACAATTTTGTATCTCCGGCAACATGGAGCACCCCGCTGCCGGCAATATCCGGTCTCACGATTACCAGGATTCTGGTGGCAGACTTTAACGGTGACGGCAAGACCGATTTGCTGATCAGCGGTTGTTCAAATAATGGCGACAGCGGTTGCGACAGTCCCTTTACCTATGTTTACCTCTCAACCGGTCCTATCCCAGACCTGCTCAGCACAGTGACCAGTTCGCTAGGCGGCTCAACGACTTTTACTTACAAGCCGTCCACATCATATACCAATACGTTTTTACCGGTGGTCACCCAGGCTGTTTCATCCATTACAGTGAATGACGACAACGGTGTTGTGGCAACTGCAAATTATACCTATGCATACGGTCTTTTTCAGAACAGGGAGTTTCGGGGGTTCGGCTACGTCAAGGCAACAGACCCTTATAGCAATACAGTTGAGACCTGGTATCTGCAGGGCGATTCAAAACAAGGACAGGACGAATCAACAAAAGGACTTGTTCAAAGCCAGGAATTCAAAGACTCCAATGGGTTTATCTATGCCGCCACCTGGAATTCCTACTCTACGACAACTCCTCACACAGGAGTGACTTTCCCCTATCTGGCCGACACGTATGAGTATCTCTGTGACGGTGCGACCCAAACCGATCTCACCCAGTGCAAAGATATACAGACAACCTTCTGCTATGACAGCTATGGCAACGTCACCAGAAAGTATTCATGGGGAGATGCATCAATAAGCGATGCGAGATATGATTTTACCGAATATAATACTCCCGATACGAACAACTGGGTACTGAACCGCCCTGTTCATACCTATACAAATGACAGCACCGGGGCAACATCATCCCCTGCCTGTACAAGCACCGGTATAAGTGACGGAACAGGAACAAAGAAGGCAGAAGCCTGGTTCGGCTATGACTCGAAAGCGAATCTCCAGACGAAACAGTCATGGCTCTCCACCGGCGGAGGCAATCCCGTTATCACGTACTACCATGACGCTTACGGCAATGTGAGCAAGATTACCGATGCCTTGAACTATACGACAACAATCGGTTACGACTCTACTACCTATACGTATCCCGAGACCAATACCAATGCCTTGTCGCAGACCACCACCACACATTACGACCCCAGGTACGGAAAGCCAACATCCAAGACAGACCCGAACAACAACACGGTCACCTATCAATACGACGCATTCGGAAGGTCACAGCAGGTAGACGATCCATATGCAGGCGCAGTCGCCTCTGTGTCGCAGGACACTTACTACGACGGACTTGGCAGGACGATTAAGACGCGGAAACAGGGCCCTGACGGGAAATACATAGTCGCAGAGACAAACTACGACAAAAACGGAAGAGTCCAAAGCACTTCAGTCCCTTACTTTACCGATTCCAGCGGCACTAAACTTGAAACAACACGTTGGACTTACTACACCTATGATCCTCTGGGTCGGGTGACCCTTATCACTAACCCCGATCAAACTTACCGTTGGAAATCGTACTATCAGGGGTGGACCTGGTTGGTCGATGAAAACTCGCATGTCAAAGCGGAGCAAAAGGACGCCTACGGCAGACTCGTCACTGTAGTTGAATACACGGGAGGCTATCCCAACCAGACCGCTTATGCAACCACCACGTATCAATATGATGTGCTGGGCAATCTAGTGAAGACCACGGACGCTGGTAACAACCAGACCACAATCAGCTATGACAGCCTGTCACGAAAAACATCCATGCAGGACCCTGATATGGGTTATTGGAGCTACTCCTATGATGCCAACGGCAATCTCAAAACCCAGACCGATGCAAAGGGCCGGCAAATACAATTCACCTATGATTCTCTAAACAGGATCACGAACAAACATTATGTCAATTGCATAGCATCATGCAATGATGTGAACTACACCTACGACGAAGGTTTTTCGACTAATCCAATAGGACGGCTCACCACCGTGAGTTACAACTCAAGCAATGACAAAGAGCAATACTACTATGACACAATGGGCAGGGTATCCAAGGATGTAAAAACCGTTGATACGGCAACTTATACCACGCAGACCGAATACGATGCCCTGGGCCGCATTTTCAGCATCACGTACCCTGACGCAGAAACCATCAACTATTTCTATGACAGCGGCGGCAACTTAAGCAGCATACCGGGGTATGTGAACTATTCAGACTACAATGCGCTGGGGCAGCCGGGAACTATTCAGTATGCCAACGGGGTTGCCACCACAAAAAATTATGATTCAATGAACAACCGGCTCGCCTCTATAAGCACAACCGGAGGACTGCAGAACCTGTCCTATGGATATGATAACGCAGGCAATGTGCAGATGATAGCGGACGGCATCAACGGAACCAGCACACAGAATTTCCTTTACGATGAGCTTAACAGGCTCACACAGGCGCAAAGTTCAGCTTATGGCACGATTACATACCAGTACAATCAGATAGGCAACATGACCTATAACTCACAGGTAGGCTCATACTCTTACAACTCCGGGCACCCGCATGCCGCAACACAGGCCGGCTCATACAGCTATCAGTATGATGCAAACGGTAACATGACAAGCAGGACCGGCTATACCATCACCTATGATTACGACAACAGGGCTGTGACCCTATCCGGCAGCAGCGGCACTGTGACCTCGGTGTATGACTATGCCGGACAAAGGGTCAAGAAGATCGCACCCTCCGGGACAACCATCTACATCGGCAAGCTCTATGAGTGCAAGAGCGGCAGTTGCACCAAATATATCTTTGCAGGCTCTACAAGGATAGCGTCAAAGAACTCTTCAAACACGTACTACTACCATGGCGACCACTTAAACAGCAGCAGTATCATCACTGACCAGAATGGCAATAAAGTCCAGGAGATTAACTACTATCCGTTTGGACAGGTGAGAAGCAAATGGACATCGGGAGCGGTTGATGTAAAGTACAAGTACACCGGACAGGAAGAGGACCCTGAGACAGGGTTGTACTACTACAATGCAAGGTACTATGATCCCATATTGTGCAGGTTCACCAGTCCTGATAGTATAGGTCAAAATATTCATGACCCGCAATCGCTGAATAGATACTCGTATTGCCTCAATAATCCTTTAACCTATACTGACCCGTCAGGGCATTTCACCTGGAAAAAATTTTTTAAATCTGTCCTTGGTGGTATTGTAGGAGGAATAATTGCTGCAATTTGTCCTCCAGCATGGGGAGCAGTAATAACTGGAATGCTGGCAGGCGCGGCAGCCGGAGCGACAGTAGCAGCGCTAAACGGCGGAAATATTTTACAAGGTGCATTGCTAGGTGGCATGTTGGGTGGAGTTGGTGGCGGCATATATTCAGCATTTGGCAATACAGGCGCTTATGCTATGCTTGCAGGTGGTGCGGCCTATGCCACTGCAACGGGTGGATTGAATGGGTTGGCGTATTTTGCTGGAGGGGTAATGGGGGGCATTGCTGGGTATAGTGGAGCGAGTTATGTAAAGGATAACTGGAATAATTGGTTTTCCCCGGTCAAGGATGTAAATGCTTATCAATCCAGTCAAACATCTCAAGAATTGACTGTGAGCAAAGATGTTTCATACTCAGTGAAGCCTGACGGAAATCTATTGGCCATGAATGGATGCGGTGGTACCAGGCCGTGCTATGATGAGGGGGGGTTGGGGGGAGGTTATTATCCGAAGATGGAACCTATGTTAGATAACCCGATAAATGACTCGGTGCCAAGTGTGAATCCATCTAGGACGGACGGATATTTCCGATTTATTGACCCCGAGTTAGCAGGGCAAGGTATAAATGAAGCAATTAAAGGCTTCGTAAATGGTGTAAAACGATATTTTGACAACATGGAGCAAAAATATCTCTTAGATAATTCTGCATCATAAGATAGGCAATAAATAGGTGCCAAAATAATGAAAGAGAGTAATACAAAGGTAAGACAACTTATTTTAGTTTTGAAAAGTTTCTTGATTTTAATGATGAGTTATTCGCTTTTATGGGTTTTCATAAAACCGTTGTTTAAAAGTAATTTGCCCGACGCTCTTGCAAGAAGTACGTATCTACTTTTTGCGTCTGCTATTTCTCCACTGATTGCAGGTTTATACATTTTCTTAAAAACAGGAGCGCTTCCAAAAATTATAGTAAAACGAAACATGTTTTATGCTGTTTTGACTGGAATGGTCGGATCTTGGCTAACTTATAAAATAAGGCGGCATTTGGGGGTCGCACCAGCATTGCCAGGAAACTCTATTTATGATTTGGCCAAAATATTCATTGTCGTATTGTGGGCGCCTTTCTTTGAAGAGACATTATTTAGGGGCTATTTTCTGGAGATATTGAAATTAAAATGGAACAATATAGGCGCTTTGCTCTTATCGTCATTTCTCTTCACATTGCCTCATCTATTTAATATGACGCTTATTTCATTATATGGAATCATGTTCCTTGGATTTTCCATGTTCGCTGATTCTATTATATTTGGAGTGGTATACCTTCAAGGTGGGCTTATAGCCGCAATTGTTGTTCATGCGTTGTCTAATTGTTATGAATTTTTTTAGTTCTGTAGGTACATAGGTAAAA
Organism: Nitrospirota bacterium; assembly: GCA_015233655.1. GTDB lineage: Bacteria > Nitrospirota > Thermodesulfovibrionia > Thermodesulfovibrionales > Dissulfurispiraceae > JADFXI01. The sequence continues at coordinate 8,747 of JADFXI010000083.1, forward strand.
AGTGGACAGGCTACTGATCCAAGCGGGCATTTCAAGTTTTGGAGCTTTTTTAAGTCGCTGATAAGCGGGATTGTCGGAGGAATAGTGTTTATAGCCAGCGGCGGCACGGCATCGCCGGTGATAGCCGCTATTCTTGCTGGCTCGGCAGCGGGAGCAACTTCAGCGGCACTGAATGGAGGAAGTTTCAGAGATATATTACAAGGTGCGATAATAGGAGGTATGTTGGGCGGCGCAGGTGGCGGCATATATGGAGCATTTGGTGGTACCGGTGCTTATGCCATGCTTGGCGCTGGCGCAGCATATTCCGGCGCCACAGGTGGCCTGAATGGCTTGGCGTATTTCGCCGGAGGGATGGCGGGGGGATATATTGGAGCAAGTGGGGCAAGTTATGCTGAGAGTAATTGGTTTGGCGACGAAGGTATCAATTATCAGCTTTATGCTAGTTCAGATGATAAAGTACAAAGTTCTATAAACTGCGTCGGTCATGCCCGTATTTTGCAAGGTAACGCTGACCTCATTGGCGAGGAGGGCGCTTTTCCTGGTGTTGAAGTAAGAGAAGGATCGGCAGCTATAATTCCAGAACAGTTTGGAGTAAGCAAAAATGTTCTTTCGGGTTATGTTGATGATATAAGTGGTTCATTAGGTAAAAATACGTTGTTTAATGGGATTACAGATGTAATCGGCGGAAAATCGCCTATTCCTGGATTGAATGTACGCACCGCATTGCAGCAAATGTTTCCTAACACATTTATCGTGGAAATACCAGGCTTAAGCGTCGATATGGGTACTAAAAACATTATATTAAATATACCATCAAATTTTAAATGTCCAACCGGAACCGCATATAAACCATGAATAGAATTTTACAATTAATAACAGTTTCTTGCTTTTGCTTATTATCCCTACACATTGTGACGGCGGATGAGGGGGCTAATAAAACGTGGCCTATCATTAAACCATTTGAAGAAAATTTTGAGTTTAATAATGCTTCAACTGCATCAGTCGTGGCTGTCATCGTTGGATCTGACGACAGACCTTTATATAAGGTTGAATGTCATACTGACAATTATGAAGGAGACCCTGACTTTGATTACTCAGGTGATTTCGAGTGTCGTTTGACGTCACTATATTCCATAGAAACCTATAGCACACTTTTGACTGATAATCCAAAACAATCACGTGACTGGGAAAGTCGAGGTCGTTTTCTGGTTCAAGAAATAATAGGGGAATGTGCTGATTATCCAGAGTATGGGCTGGTAAGACACTTTAGATTACGAGGAATGGAAATAACATTAACAATAAAAAAACCTGTTTTTGGGAAAGCGATAAAAAAAGGACGCCCAGAACTGAAGTCGTTTAACTTTGCAGTCAATGTTAAACCTGATAGTAGTGCTAGAACTAAAATTGCGGAGCCCGTTCCATATATTAAACCGCCTCGTGCTAATCCCAATGATCCAAATAATTTCTCTCTGAAATGTGATGCTATGAGGAAATAATGGGATAAAAAAATGGACGGGCTACTTTTTAGGCGGCTGAGTAAACTATGCCGGGGGCAGATAGGGGATTAACAGATAAGAGAGAAAATGGGACGGTTTTATTTTGGTAAGTGCAGAGGATACAGTTATGAGAAAAAGTAACCTGTTCCCTTTTTTGACTTATGGCATTTTACTAACGAAATTTAACTCAAAGGAGGTTCTTGTGAAAAAACAAATTTTGTATTTCGTGATCCTGGCTGTTATAGTGCTTACAGGTTGTGGAACGACTACTCTGTCGTTAAAACCTGATTCGAAGACCGATTTTACGCAATTCAAATCCCTTACAATCAAGACCGCTGCCGCTGATGGAGTCGTTATTCCGGATTCAGCACAGACCCGTATAAAAGACCGTGTAAGAGCGGAAATAAGTGGAGGGTGTTGCCCGAAGCGGTTTGAGAGCATTCATATCGATAATATACAGCCCGACGATCTGCTCCTTATCATCCAATTCACAAAATACGACGAAGGCAATCGCTTTGCACGTGCAATGCTTGCAGGCCTTGGAGCAATGAAGATAAATGCCGACGTTGAGGTTAAAGATGGGCATTCTGGAAACAGTATTTGCAAAGGAGAAGCGGGTAAGTCATTTGCATGGGGTGGGATGCTTGGCGCAATGACGGGGATTGAAGACGTTGAAAAGGACTTTGCGAAGGAAGTAAGCAGAGGTTTTGGTGAAATGCTTGGAATTGCACCAGTATCTGCTTCAAAATAGTTTAAGTCAATTGTACTTTTGCGGGCAAAAAAGGCGGGCTGCTTTACTGTGCACTTTTCCTAAGGAGTGGAAATTGTTGTTTGTCGATAATCAATCCGGAATAAGAATTCCGGCAGATCAGGAGGAATAGAAAGATGGCAAGAAGGTTTAAAGCAGGCATATTATTTCTTCTTTTTCTTTCAGACATTGGGACTTCAGGGCACCATCGGTTCTTTAGGATCAAGCTCATTGCAACAGCATCAAGTGGGAATTGATATTCCTTCTCACACTCTTTGCAGCGGCAGTTAATCTTTTCGGGTAAAGAAGGAGATATGAAGCTCACAATGGCGCCTAGACGATTATTACTGTTAATGATTACGGCACTCATTTTGATTCCTTCTGCCGTCTCTTTTGCCGGCTCTACTACATACACATATGATGATAACAAACGCGTGATTCATATGCAGGGCGGCGGCCAGAGCAGCAGCGGCACCCCCACAATCGAGGCTGTGGCAACAGGAAATGGCAGCATCTCCCCTTCGGGAAACATATCCGTCACTTCAGGCAGCAGCAAGACTTTTTCTATTACACCGAATATAAATTATTACATTGCCGATGTCCAGGTTGACGGAGTGTCACAGGGCCCGGTGAACACATACACGTTCAACAATGTGACTTCCGATCATACGATATTGGCAATGTTTGGTATGACAACTTACAATATCACTGCTTCTGCCGGTGCCAATGGAGGCGTCGTTCCTTGCTGTACAGTTACGGTAGATACAGGAGGCAGCCAGACTTACACCTTCCCTGCCAACCTGGGTTACGCAGTATCGAATGTTGTGGTAGACGGTGCATCGATAGGAGCAGCAAGCAGTTACACCTTCAGCAATGTTAAGGCGAATCATACTATAACTGCTTACTTTGGCGTGGCAACTATCACTGCCTCTGCCGGAGCCGATGGAAGCATCAGTCCTTCTGGTGTGGTCAACGTAAATAGCAGCGGTACGCAGACTTTCACAATCACTCCCAATACGGCCTACGTTATCGCTGATGTCAAGGTTGACGGGGCATCGGTGGGAGCGGTAACTACTTATACATTCAGCAATGTCACAGCAAATCATACAATATCAGCCTCGTTTGCAATCAAAACTTATACACTTACAGCGTATTGGGGCAATGGCGGAAGCATAACGCCATCCGGCACTACCACAGTCAATAGCGGCGGCAGCCAGGCCTACGCGATTACACCCTCAACAGGATACGCGATAACGGATGTCTTGATAGACGGAGTGTCACAGGGACTAATAAGCAGTTATGCCTTCAACAACGTGACAGCCAATCACACGATATCAGCAACCTTTGATGTGGTAGTGTCGTCAGCGGCCCAGACAATATATACGGGCACTCAGCAGAGCGGCTATGAAGCGTACAAGACATTTGACGGCAATAACGGCACCGGGTGCTCCCTGACCGGAAGCGGAGTGGTTTCCATAGGACAGAATTTTGGCTCCGCAGTGGACATCAGCGCTGTCAACGTGCAAAGGAATTCCGTTGGTGCAATGGCATGGAGCGGGGCGCTGCAGTACTCGGACAACAATATAAACTGGTATAGCACAAACGTAACCAACATCAATGTTCCGTACAATAACGGTACGGGCTTTGTAATGTATCAGGTAAATGAATCGGGAGCGCATCAGTACTGGAGAATCCAGATGACGTCGGGCAGCTATTTACAGGCAACTGAAATGCAGATGGTGCAACGCAGCTTGGTATCAGCTCCGGCGCTTTCCACGCCCGCGTTCTTAGTGTCAGTAGCCGCGCTGGGGGCATTGTTATGGCGAGTCGGCTCCCACGGTGTTAAACGCGAACAGTGGCAGCAGTAGCAAAAGTTCAAAAAAGTCGTTTGCCGCACATACATATCCTGCTGGCTCGCTACCGAGTAATTAACATACATCAGTCTTTCTTTATATGCCTTTTATCCATCTTGACACAGCTGCCGCGTACCGTTTTGGCATATTTTTTCATCTCTGACGCAACTTCAGCCATCTCCCCATAGTGATCAAATTGCCTTTTGCTATTGCAGGCAATGCCGATGGATAGGCTTATGAGAGGAAATACTTTTTTTATCCCTTCCCTGTCCACGGATTCCATGGAACGATTTTCCCTGTCTTCACTATCGTAAAAAGTTGGAATGATCTCGTCGAAATAACCGGTAATTTGTTCAGACGTCTCTTCGATGCTGTCGCAGTCCA
>JADFXI010000084.1 GCA_015233655.1 Nitrospirota bacterium
ACAGGACTGCCGCCACCTTCTTCATCATCCCTGCCGCCGCCGAAGATCATGGCCCACTGCGCCATCTGCGCAAGATAACTTATAGCGCCGGCTATGGCGGCAGCAACCGTACTGACCAGTATGTCCCTGTGCTTTATATGGCTCAATTCATGGGCGATGACGCCTTCGAGTTCTTCCGGAGTGAGTATCCTTAATATTCCCCTCGTTACGGCAACCGCGCCATGGTCCGGGTCGCGTCCGGTCGCGAAAGCGTTCGGCTGGTCCTCTTCTATCATATAAATCCTGGGCATGGGGATTTCAGCCCTATGGGACAGCCTTCTCACTGTTTCATAAAGTCCGGGAGCATCAGCTTCAGTGACTGCCGCGGCGCCATACATTTTGAGAACTATCTTGTCGCTGAACCAGTAAGTTATAAAATTCATGCCAAAGGCCATGATAAGCGCAAACGTCATGCCTGACCTGCCGCCCAACAGCCCGCCGACGGCAACCAGCATTAATGTAAGTGCCACCATCAGAACCATTGTCTTCAATCCATTCATCTCAAACCTCCGTAAAACAGGACACGGTAATTATACCGTGCCTTTGCTTACACTGCTATCTATTATTATACAATACCTGACCTGCAATAATAAAAATAACCTAGTATCGGTAGGAGGTTTGCATAAGCATGTTCAGATCGAGTCCTTTTCTGCTTCTTTGCGCTACAGGACTTTTTGCCATTTTCAGCTCTACCATCTCCAAGAGCCCCGTACTGCCGCTCTTTGCGACTTTTCTCGGAGCAGACCCATCCGGAGTCGGTCTTGTTGCCTCCGTATCCGCCTTCACAGGCATTGTCGCAAGCATACCGGCAGGGGTCCTTTCCGACCGATGGGGAAGAAAAAGAATGCTTGTGATTGCAGGTGTCGTATTCTTCACAGCGCCGTTCATGTATATGTACGTGACGTCAATATGGCAGCTGGCGCTCGTGAGATTTTACCACGGCCTGGCAACGGCCATTTTCGTGCCCGTCGGCATGGCCCTGGTGTCGGACCTTTTCCATGCAGAACGTGGGGAGAAGATGGGGTGGTTTTCGACGGCAACTCTTGCCGGTCGTTTTGCCGCGCCGATAGTCGGCGGGAGCGTCATAGGGATGCTTGCTAACGATCCGCCGGCAAGTTTCAAAGCTGTCTACCTTGTCTGCGGCCTTACCGGGCTGGCTGCCCTGCTCCTCATTCCCGGCATACAATCACCTGCCAGAGAGAATAGAAATGGAAAGGGATGGGATGAGGCGATAAAGGAATTGCGGGCCGTGCTGTCACACCGGGCGATAATACTTACCGCAGCAGTGGAAGCAGCGATACTCTTTACTTATGGAACATTTGAGACTTTTCTTCCGCTCTATGCGATCAAAGAGGGACTTAACGCCTATCATGTAGGGATAATTCTGTCATCGCAGGTCATCACAGTAGCTCTCGCCAAACCATTGATGGGAAGGTTCTCAGACAGGCATGGCAGACGTCCACAGATTATCGCGGGTGCCGTTCTTGGCGCGGCCTGCATAGCAGCCTTCTCGATCACACGGTCCTTTCCCGGCATCCTGGCTATAGGAATAATGTTCGGCTTCAGCCGTTCTGTCGTCACCTCGGCAACGTCGGCTTTCATTGCTGATATGAGTTCAAAGGAGGGCCGGGGCTCGGCCATGGGGATACTGGGTTCCATAATGGATACAGGCCATACGAGCGGCCCCATAATTTCAGGCTTCATCGCATCCCGCATCGGTTTTGCAGGGTCTTTTCTCGGTGCTGCTGTGGTGGCTCTGATAGCAGCTTGCGTATTCATGCGGGGCGTTCGGCCGCCCCACCCGAACAAGCATTGAAAAAAAGCCGGGGTTGACATATCATTTATAAAGGATTGCGCCCAGGGCGCAAAGGGGGTCACAATGAATCCGTCACCAATATGCCCGGTTTCAAGACTTGATAGTGTGCTTCTGGCAACAGACCGTTCTGAATTCAGCAAGGGAGCGATACTCGAAGCAATTGATTTTGCAAAAAGATGTAACAGCAAGCTTTATGTAGTGTCTGTGCTTGAAACTAATCCCGAATATGAGACGATCGGCTCCAAATTTTTTGAGAAAGAGGAAGCCGAAGTGGCAAGCCATCTGGCATCTATAAAAGCCAATGCCGCAGCAGAAGGACTGAACTGTGAAATTATCTTTCATCAGGGAGGAGAACCATGCCGGCATATTTTGGACGAAGCAACAAAAAAGAACGTCAATATGATAATTGTGGGCAGACGGGGACATAAAGGATTGGGGAAGCTCCTTGTCGGATCAGTCGCGGCTAAAGTCATAGGATATGCGGCCTGCAATGTGCTTGTTGTGCCGAAGGAGTCGAGGATAGGTTATCAGAAAGTATTGGTTGCGAGCGATGGCTCCGAACATGGCAACGCAGCTGTTGCCCAAGCCATCAGCATTGCCGGCCGCTGCGGAAGCTCTCTGGTCGTACTCTCCTCTGTCCGGACCGCAAATGAGATTCAGGAAGCGCAGTTCATAACTGAAAGCGCTGTAAAAATGGCGCAAAGTCAGGGTGTGCAGGCAGAGGCCGTTACCCCGATTGGAAGGTCATATGAGACTATTGTCGAGACCGCCGGCGGCAGGGGAGTTGACTTGATAGTCATGGGTGCGTATGGAAAGAGCGGACTCGTCAGAATTCTCATGGGTAGTGCCACAGAAAGGGTCATAGCGCTGGCAGGCTGCTCAGTGCTGGTAGTAACGACGTGACGACAAGTTCGAAGACTATGCGGGCGCAGTCATTGGCCTCGATAATTACCGTTGTCTTTTTATCACTAATCACCTTTGTCAAGGAGGGCGCAGCAATGAGCGACTTTATGTTATCCAGCACTGCTTTTCAGAACAATGGGTCCATCCCTTCCAAATACACCTGTGACGGAAGCGATATAAATCCTCCTCTGGCCATAGAAAACATCCCTTCAGGCACTAAGTCCCTGGCCCTGATTGTCGACGACCCTGACGCTCCGATGGGCACATGGGTACACTGGCTCGTCTGGAACATTGCGCCAAACACGAACGTTATAAAAGAAAACGATGTTCCTAAAGGCGCGTTGCTGGGACTGAACGATTTCAGAAAGCAACCCTATGGAGGCCCATGTCCGCCGTCCGGTACGCATCGCTATTTTTTCAAACTGTATGCCCTGGACACAACCCTCGGCCTGCCCGCAGGCGCAAAGAAGGCTGACATCGAAAAGGCGATGAAAGGACACGTCCTTGCGCAGACACAAATTATCGGGCTGTATAAGAGAAGCGGGCGATAGGCGAAGGGAAAGTAAAGATGGATTTACTGTACTGTAAAGCTAAGGCACTTACTATCTATTACATTCCAGCTTGTATCGTATAATGCTTCACAGAAATAATAAGCGCCTGTATCAGCAATAGCAGGTATCCATTTTGTTATATCATTTTTAGTTACTGTTTGACCTGCAGAAAGAGTCATCGGCACAGTAATATTATCGACATATAAGCCTTTTGGGGTGTAGACGGCTGCGTATACATATAGCGAATAGCTTGAACTCGTGTTGTTTGTGATTGAAGAAGCTATAGGCCCAAAGGCCCCACTACGGGACACTGTGGTAGTTGAAGGTGCGTTAAGTGTATGTGCAATCGATGATGCCGCTCCATTTTGCACAGTGACTACTGCCGCATTGACTCCACCATGTCCGTCTGTTACAACGTAGACAAAATAATCCGTCTTGCTGCCTGCATTGGCAGGAGGTGTATATGTAGCAGTAGATCCGCTAATGGCGACACTTCCGCCAAGACTGGATACCGCATGAGAAAGTGCATACGACATTGTGTTGCCTTCCTGGTCCCTGGTCAAAGTTGATAAATCAATTGATACCGGCGCTCCAGCAGCGGATATGGTCGTAAATGCAGCTTCCGGACGTTTGTTGCCTGATAACGAGCTGACCTGTGCATCCAGCCAACTCGTAATATACCCGACAGCCGTTGTTTCAATACCAAAATATCCATGATAGTCAAAGGCCCCGCAGACATCCGGCGTAACGTTGCCACCCGCAGCGGTTACCCTGACACCACCGCTTGCTGCGCTGTAGGCGGCTGTGGTAAATGCCGCAAGGGTATTATAGAGCGACTGAGAATTTGCCGGGGTGGCATAAGAGCAAAGATCATTTGTGTTCCAAAGGACATGAACAGGCCGTGATACAAAAGACGGCTGCAGGTTTGACACCCCGGGTTTGCCTATATAAACATGGGCATTATTCGGGTCACTCGTCAAAGAACTCGAAACCGAAATGCCGGCAGCTATAAGGTTAAGAGCCACTGCTGATATGGCCCCACGGCTTGTTCCCGCGATAAACACATCGAGATTCTCAGTATTTATATGCTTCAGAATGGTCAGAACATCGACCGCATGCTTGACCGAAATGCGGTACTGATCGGCATCGGCGGTCGTATCGGTCGACCCGGCAGGCGGCTGATCAGACGGCTTGTTTATAGCAATGGCCAGATACCCGGCATCCGCAAACAATTGAGCTGTGCGTACAAGGAAATTTCCGCCACCGGTGCTGAGAGGTACTCCGGTCGTCGTATTACCGGAGAGTCCCAAATTGAAATCCCCTCCGCCTATCAGGACAACGACGGCTTTAGGTGACGTGCCGGACGACGGCCAGTTTATGAAATAGTCCATAGTCACATAGGCCCCGGTATCTGTTACACGCGTGCTGCTTATGCTGTAGAAAGTGCACAGGTTAGCGTTGGGGCGGGATTGGAGCTGGCCGTTGTTAGCACCGCACGAATAAACCGTGCCGTTCTTTTTGCAGTTTGTAATATCTCCGCTAGAATATACACGCACTGCGGCAGACCCAGAAATTGTATTCCCTCCCTGGTCCTGGACCTGATATGTAAAGTTGTCAGTGCCTGTGAAGGCGCCGGCAGGGACATACTCCAACTTGTTGCCGACTATACTTGCAGACCCGTTTGATGGTTGGCCCAGTATCTGAAAGGTGAAGGTATCCCACAAGTCGAGGTCTTCAACCCAGGGGACGAGCGAAGCTGATGTGCCTGTATAGAGAGGCCTGTTTCCTCCAGTACTCGTCGGGGCATAATTTTCAGAAGCCCCACAGACCGGTACTGAACCAATAGTCAGCAGCAAGATGCCAATGATTCCTGCCGACAAGACTTCTGACCATTGCCTATTCTTTAGTAATCGTATATTTTCCATCCCTGTCAATCCTGATGTTGGCATTAAGGAAGCGTACCTTGCTGTAACCGAACTCTTTGAGTATATGATAAGTGATTTCAGCCCTCACTCCCGTGGTGCAATACACGATAAGCTCCTTGTCCATCAGTATCTCATTCTGCCTGTTTCTGATGTCCCACGAAGGGACGTTAATAGCTCCCTTAAGCATACCCTGTGCCGCCTCATCCTCATCACGGCCATCGAGCATCAGTTTGTCAGGCAACGGAGTTTCCGCTATACGCTTGAATTCCTCGACGGAGATTTCTCCCGGTCTCAATTTCGGCATATAGGTAATCCTTGTCGCCACATTTCCGCTGACAACAAGTCCGCCCAAGCGCTTCCATTCCTCAAATCCGCCTTCAAGGACCGAGGTATTGGTATAACCCCACCCCCTCACCGATATGAAGTCGTCAGCTGCTGACTTGGTATCATTGTCATACAACACTATAAGCGCAGATTTGTCTGAGGGGAACCTGTCCTTGGCTGTCGGAATGTCTTTTCCAGGGATGGAGACCGCACTGATTATGTGACCTTTCCGGGCCTCGTCCACCGGCCTGAGATCCACAAGCACAACCGGAATTTCCTTTTCCAGGTAAACCCTGAGGCTCTGCACCGAGGACGCTACAAGATAGCCCGCTTTTTTCCAACCGTACAGTCCGTCCGGGAAAATTTTCACCCTGGTGTATCCCAGTTTTTCAGCCTTTATGTCAGAGTTGATGCATGACTGACGGCCAGGACCGGCACAATAAAAAACAATAAGCCTGTCCTTGTCTCTTGTAAGTTTCCAGGTGAATTTGTCAAAGTCGGCATCAGGGATCGAAATGGCCCCTGGGATGTGTCCTTCACTGTAGCGAAGAAACGGGCGTGAATCCACAAGTTCAAACTTACCTTCGTCAGGACCGAGCGCAACAAGTCTTGCCACATCATCCAAACTGGCGACTTTCTCCTGCGCAACCTTGTAGGGAACAATCATTCGGGACTTCTGCGACATATCAGCCGCTGCCGCAAGTCCTATGAAGAGGCAAAATACCGCTGCAATGGAACCAATGGCATAGCGAATTGAGCGCAGGGGCTTTCGCAGAAAGCAAAGTCCGGAAAATAAAAATCTGGTGCTTATTTCTAGTTCTTTATTCAACCTGCTGCCTTTTGTCTCTGAGCATCGCCCTAAGGCACTACGCTTTTTTATGTTATCGCCAATGTGTCAATATTTCAAGGATAAAAAGAGAGGGCCCTGGACACATATTGATTTTCCGGCATAAATTCGGCATTCCCTCATAAGTACCGGCTATGGTAAAATTCTCTAATGAAAAGCACAATAGGTTTTATTGTTTTCGTTCTTGTCGTACTTGGCATACTGTATTCCATCTCTGGAAAACGTTATCCTCGCGTTCCGGACGATGTCCTTCACAGGAATGTACAGGCAGAAAGCAGCGCGGAATGCCTGGCCTGCCACGGACCCGGCAAACAGGCGGCCTTTAAAGAGACCCATCCCCCCAAATTCGAATGCTTTAAATGCCATAAGCACCGGAGAGTCCAGAGGTCATAACAGGCTTGCCAATAGTTCCATAATATCGGTAATTCTGATCTGTCTGTCATGCCCCTGCATCGCCTCATGCATCTTCGCATGACATGCCGGACAGCTTATTATCAGCCTATCCGCCTTCTTTTCTACAGCCTCGTCAATAGTCAGCCTGCCCATGGCTACCGCATTGTCATGGAAAACCTTCCGGGCCGCGCCTCCGGCACCGCAGCACCGCGAGTTGAAACCATGCAGGTCAAATTCCACCAGGCTGACGCCGGGTATGCTCCTGAGAATAGACCTGGGCTCTTCTATAATCCCGACGCCACGGCTCAGATAACAGGGGTCGTGATAAATGAGACGTTCCCTGAGTTCCTTCTTTATAGTCAGTTTCCCGTTATTGAGCGCATCGACCGCAAACTGTGTAATATGACGTATTTTGAACGGCAGTTCCCGCCCATAGAATAGCGGCCAATCGCGAGACATTATGTTTACGCAGCAGGGGCATGAGCAGACGAGGACTTTTATGCCTTTAGACTTGTATGCTTCGACAAGCCTCTTAATGAGGTCTTCGAGCATATCGTGCTGACCCGTAATGAATAGAGGGAATCCGCAGCAGACTTCATCTTCCGGAGACAGCATGGTAAATGGCTCGCCTGAAGACCCAAGAACCAGGGCGTCTCCCTTGACCATAGGATGAGACTCATAAGCCCCGGTGCATCCTGCATAGTATCCGATGTCGGCCTTTTCAGACACTCGAACATTCTCGGGGAACCACGAGTTGAACCTGTCCGCCGCCGGTTTATCGTAAGGGTTGCCTGTTCTTTCGATGGCCTTAGGAAGGTTTGCCTGCGGACCGATGGGACCAAGTCCCCTTTTGACCATTTCTCTTCTCAGCACAGGCCAGAGCCTTTGCGTGAAGATACCCACAGTACAGTTCTGGCCGCATGCGCCGCATGCGGTGCATTCATACACCGCCTTCACAAAGTCCTCAAGGAGCGCACGGTCAATGGCCCCCGCCTCAGGCGGGCCGAACAACCTCGCCTTCAGTCCGCTGGTTGCCTTTATGAATTCCCTGAACATACGGATTTTCTCGGGCGGGGAAATTGAAGGCCTGCCAGTCACGGTCTGAACAGGGCAATACTTAAGGCATTCGCCACACTGCGTGCAGGCCTCAAGCTCTATCAGTTGTTGCGGGGACAAGTATCGTGTGAAGATATCTCTATCGGTCATGCATCAGCAACCTTATGCTTTCCTCGCGCTTACGCGCATCCATTATGGAAAATGGCGCAGCAAATATATGAGAGGGCAGCCAGGCCAGCAAAATCAGGGCCGCAATATAATGCAGCACAAACAATCCGCTGCGGGGCGGGACCGCCGGTGCGAGCTTAAACACACTGAGCATAAAATACTTGATGCCTACGATGTCGGCCCTGATAGCCATTTTCATGATGAAGCCCGTGACGCCCAAAAAAAACAAAAGGCCCAATAGAAAAAAATTTTGGCTTGAAACATATTCCTTACGCTCTACCAATATTTTAAAGATAAAAATAAGGCAGAGCGCAAGCACCAGGACATAGCCGGCCAATTCTCCAGGGCCCTGCAGAACGGCCACCCAGACAGGGACCGGATCCATCACATACCTCAGATGCCTCAAAATGACAAAAACAAAAGCTGCGTGGAAAAAAAATTCAGCGCACCACAAGCGCGGATTTACGCGGAACAGCCTCGAAAACAAGAAAATGTCCCTTACCGCCTTAAGTACTGTCAGAGGAGTATCTTTAGAAACAGGGCCTTTCTGCGGCTGCAGATATGTCTTCCGCAGCGTAAAAAAGAGCACGCAACTCTTCCATATGAATGCAAAATACGCTATATAAGCACAAAGGGCCAGTGCAACACCCGATTCTTTTAATCCCACTTTGAATGTCCCTTTTTTACCGCAATCTCACAAATTCTACCCTTGCTTTCATGGTATCGTCAAGGTCGCTCTAAAAAGTCGGCCAATCGGCTGTCAGCCGATTTCATTCTCCTTCGGCGGCACTATACAAAGGAAGCCGAGCGCTTCGTCGCCGATCGGCCGCAGCTGATGGACTTCGTCGGGACTTATATAGACGGCGTCCCTGGGCCCGACCTCGACTTCCACTTTGCCCAGCAAGACCAGCGCCCTGCCGTGCAAAATAACAATGCCGTGGTCGTGCGGGTGGTTTTCGAGGGCTGTCCAGCCGCCCGGTTCTACCCTGAAATACCTGATGATGAATTGTTTAGCGCCGTCGGCTTTGCCTATAAGGACCTTGCCGTCGGCACCCCTGGTGTTTTCCTTCAAGTACCCCCTGGGGATCGCACCCTCCCAGTTATAATTTAAGTCTTCTCCTGTAAAGCGATGAACAACACTCATTGCTTCGCCTCCTTTACTTTTTCACAAAAGTATCTCGCATTGGCCGTCAGGTCATCTGAGCGGCCATATAGAGAGCCTCCGACAAGCAGAATAATATCATTGCCGTAAAATTTTACGATCTCCGTGATGTTCTCCAGTTCCATCCCTCCGGCAGGGGTCGGAAAAGATGATCTTATATGGGCCATGCCCTCGGTAAGCGAGTGCGCTATCGAAAGACAGGTGTCTTTGGAAAAAGAAAATCTGCCTCCATAATTCGGATAGACCGAACTGTCTATTCCGGCAAGCCTGAAAATCTTTCCAATGACAATCTCTGGAGCGATGCCGCATTCGGGAGACGAATAAAAGATCCCGGTCAGGGAAGGATGAGACATTATGGGCAAGTCGAACAATGCGTTCCCGGCAATGTATCTCACACAATCAAGCCCTGTAATGAAAGGCGAAATCAGCAACCCTCCGGCCTTCGATTTTACCGCAAACTCCGCGTTTCTTTCGATCCTGTCAAAACGGTCGGTTATATTAGGGAAATACATTGTCCTTTTCCCGGTCTTCTGCTGCGCGCTTTCGACGGCCTGAACGCACTTCGCAACCCTTTCTTCAAACCTGCAAAAGGGGAAATCGACCAGACCGTGGTCATCTTTAATGATATCGATGCCTCCAAGGGCAAACCGGTAACACATCTCTGCCAAATCTTCAACCGATGTTCCCATCGGCTTCAGGGCCGTTGCCACAAGCGGTCTGTCATAGACGCCCAGAAGTTTTCTGGTCCCCTCTATGCCGAACCTGGGCCCTGTGAAGGACTGAATAAACTCATCACTGAATTCGATATCGATGACCTTGATCCCGGGCTTGAAAGAAATGTTCCCGTACAGGAGATTGAGAAATTGAGGTATTTCAAAATTGGACACGATAGCAGAATAGGCTATTCTGACATTGAACCGCTCCCCTGCGGGGCCGCCTGCTTCATCGATTCCGAGCACCTTGCCGACTATGTCTTTAAAGATCCGGGCATCCCTGATTACTGCCGCAGGAACCTCAACGGTCTGCTCCAACGCTATATTTTCGCTTATGGTCCCGATGTCTTCCCTGGGGCAGGTAATAGCATATGTTATCGTAATCGATTTATCGCTCCGCGAATGTTCATCCATACCTTTCAGTATAATATTGTCCGCAACGCCGTGACAATCACATAAACATCGCCGGAACAGTTTATTAAACTACCAGCCCCAGAAAAGTCTGTTTATATTCATCCATTCGTCACCGCTGTCATGCGCTTCCGTCATCCTGAACTTTTTCCATGTCTTCACCAGCACCATGCCGTTCTCACCTTCGCTAATCCTTATGGCCCCGTCCCTGTCTGTTCTGAATACCCTGCAGCCGGAAAGTCTTGCAAGGGTTTCTTCATGCGGGTGCCCAAACCTGTTTTTCCTGCCTGAGCTGATTACCGCAATATCCGGCGAAACAGCACTCATAAATTCCTCGGTAGACGACGAGCGGCTGCCGTGGTGGGCCACTTTCAGAACAGTGCTTTTGAGTGCGGGACCGGTATGAGCGGCATCGTCCTCCGCCTCTCTTTCCACATCCCCTGTAAACAGGAAAGAAGCAGCGTCTCCCTGGATTCGCACTATAAGCGAATCATTGTTCTCTTCAGAGTTTTCCTCGGATTTGTTTGTCCCGGCGCAATAGAAACCCTCATAAGGGTGAAGGACCGTGATGGTAAATCCCCTGCCCCGGATTATATCGCCCCTCTGCAATCCCCTGTGCGGGACCCTTGCCATTATGTTTGCACTATGTATCAGACGGTCGTTGTCCCAGATGGCACGCACTTTAAAATCATTAACAATATGTTCCAGTCCGCCCGTATGATCATGATGTCCATGAGAGAGCATAACGGCCTCGATTTCATTGGTGCCCCTGTAGCGCAAAAACTCCTCTACCTGGAAACCGGTGCTGCCTGTGTCCATGACAATGGTGCGGCGGTCGGGCAGTTCAATAACGGCGCCGTCTCCCTGGCCCACGTCCAAGAAAGTTACCGAGAGCATGGGACGTGCCAGAGTTGCAACAATCAGATAAATTACTGTCGGGAGCAACGCTACCGCGCAAGGCAAGAGCAACGAGCGGACATTAGATATGAAGGCGCGCGGAGCCTGCGAATGTCCGTTGCCGGATGCGGTGCTTCGCGCATTTTCTTTGCTCCGCGAATATACTATGGCTGTAAACATGCATAGTCCGGTGTAAAAAAAGATAATCAGCGCAGGTGGAAATGCCGGAATCCTGAGGGCGGCAAATTCCCACTGCCCGACATAATGAACAAACGATATAACATGATTTACAACCAAATCGAGTATGGAATGAAACGGAAAAACATCAAATAAGAGAATGATAAAAGAAGATATGAAAGCAAGCGGCAGGATTACGAAACCGACCGCAGGAATAACAATAAGATTCGTAATAGGCGAAATAACGGAAAAGATATGAAAGTAATAGATAATGAGAGGTGCGGTTCCGGCACTTGCAGCCAGAGTAATAAGCAATGATGACCTTATATATGAAATGATAGAGGCCCCTTTCTGTTCCTGTTTGCCGCCGACGGCATGCCCGATGCAAAGCACGGCGGCAACCGACATCTGAAACGACAGCTCAGTCAGTGAATCAGGCCGCCATATAACAATAATAAAGACAGCCAGCATGAGGCTGTTGAGCCAAAGCCCCCTGCGTTGGACCAGGAGACCGAAAAGAAAAAAGCAGACCATTATAAAAGCCCTTGCTGTGCCGAAGTCAGGAGATGAAATTCCGAGGTACCAGACCATGAACGGCAAACTTATTATGGCCGCGATTTGAGACGGCGAGGCATAAAGGGTGAGCCGGGTGAATAATTTATCAGGAAGAGTTTTGACGAGAAAGCGGGTCGTCCCGAAAAGAAAGAAAAAAAGCAGTCCGAAATGCAGTCCGGCTTTGTGCAGCAGATGGGCCAATCCCGTAACATTGAAAGCATTATTCGTTTCTTTTGAAATCAGCCCACGCTCGCCGGTAATAAGCGCCATGACAAAAGATGACGCGGCGGGTGAGAGCCATTTTTTGAAGGCGGCATTAAGCCGGCGTCTGGATTCCTGAAAAAATCCCGTGGGGCATGCTGCGGCACTGCCGTAAGAACTATCGAGAGGCTCGATCACTTCTGCAAATACGGAGAGCCCTGCCCTGCTGCCGGGATTCATAAAATATGCGTCGGCAGGGACATGGGCCGTTATGCGATACATCATCCCGGGGGTCATGGCGCAGGGTCCGATGACCCTCATTTCTTTCAGCTCCAGTATCCTTCCTGCCGTATCAGCGGCATCTGTAATGTCCATACTGTTAGAGAAGCTGCCGGGACGGGAATAGAGGGGGACGGCCTCGGAACGTGCCTTTCCTTCGACCAGTATTGTCCTGCCGGCAATCGCTGACAGGTCCTCGGACGGAAGACTGCGGAAGTATGCGGAACAAAAACCCAGCAAAGACATAAGAACGATAACATAGACAGGAGTCAGCCCGTGTCTTATGGAATTGCGCTGATTGTCCAGGTTTTGCCTGACTGAAAGCGCCAGGCATAGAAGCGACAACAGGAAAATAGTCAGCGGGAAAAATCTGCATACATAATATGAGGCTGAACCGTAGATGAACGCTATGACAAATTGCACAGGCTGGTTTGGCTAAAATGTTATTAATGCATTTCAATTTCCGGAGTTTTATTTAATAACTGTT
>JADFXI010000085.1 GCA_015233655.1 Nitrospirota bacterium
CGCTACTTGCCTCCTTTTCCTGACTGCATTTTCTCCCTGAGGGCGCGGTAGGCCCACAGAATTGTATGGGTAAGGAAGAAAGTGAATACCCCTATGAGAAGCAATGTCATGAATTTATAGGTATAGTAAAGGATCGGATATTTCGCTCTGTTACTTTCTTCAGGATGTGCATAGAATTTGGCAAAACTGGCAGTGGCGTTTTTATGACAATTTTTGCATGTTGCCTGAATGTTTTCGGTCGCAATCATCGACTCCTTATAAAAAACAGGAAGAATATTATGCGAACCGTGACAATCGGAACACTTTGCCACTGTTGAGTAGCCGAGTTTCGTGACTTTCCCATGGTACGTCTTTTTATACGTATCCATCTCGGTGGAATGACAGGAGCCGCACTCATTTATCAGCGCGAGCTTCCATTGAGGCTCATTGACGTTCGATATGCGGTGTTCCATGTGGCAGTCAAAGCATGTTGCCGCAGCGAGATTATTTTTCTCCAGCAGTTCTTTGCCGTGTATGCTGCCGGCATATGCCGTGAACTCAGCAGGATGGCATTGGGAACACAGAGCAGGGATTTTCATCCTGCTTGTTGTCGAACGCTCATTTTTCGAGTCGAAAATATAGTGAGACCCATGGCATGTCTGGCAACGCGGCGCCTCGGACATGCCGGCCTGTGCCGCCTTGCCATGCACGCTTAATTGGTACTGGCGGGCCTGGGCCGTAGGGGCGCCTTCCCTGCCGAGGAGATGGCAGATACCGCATTGGACTTTTATTATTTCAGTGCGGTGCGGATAAGCGGTTACATCAATATGGCACCCGCTGCATCTGATTGCCTGGTGAACGGATGCGCCATAAATTACTGGATCCACATATCCTTTGCTCCCCTCCTTGCCGTGACACGCCAGGCAGTCTTCGTTTGAAGACGCAAAGGATGCTGCCGGCAGACAGAGAATAATAAGTAAGACCGCTGTCAGGGTATGTTTCATACCACTTATGATATCACACCAAAAAGTTATGTCAAGGCCCCATGTCTGTTTTTATCGACGATGATAAAAGCTGTGCAGGACCCTTGATTATTCTTGGAATACTGATAGAATAGCAGTATGGAAAGCGATATGCTGCGCGATGTAATAGCGGTGGAATCGGACATCCAGAAGAACCTCGATCTGGAAAAAAAGAGAGTATGCGAATGGCTTGATAAGGTCAGAAACGACGCCGAAGAAGAGATTGTCCGGGAGGAAGAAAGGGTAAGAGAAGAGTTGGCCCGGTCGATCGTAGGGGCGAAGGCGGAGGCCGAAGCAGAAGCCGCGGAGATTGTTGAGAAGGCGGTTGCAAGGGCGGGGATTCTCAAGGGCCTGGGCAGTGAATCCCTGAAGGACATCGCATTGAAACGTATTACGAGGATATTGCCAGGTGGAATACTTTGATTGTCAGGATATCAAAAGTTGAGATTGTCGGTCCGAGGGACCTGCTCAGGGACGTTATTACATGCTTATGGGACCTCGGGGTATTTCAGATTGAGCCTGAATTGACCGGGTTTGTCGAAAAAGGGGATGAAGCATATATCAAGCATTACCTTCCTGACAGGGAAATGCTGTCTGAACGTTCTTTCCTTGAGGACCTGCGTATCAAAGTTGATG
Source organism: Nitrospirota bacterium (assembly GCA_015233655.1). Classification (GTDB taxonomy): domain Bacteria; phylum Nitrospirota; class Thermodesulfovibrionia; order Thermodesulfovibrionales; family Dissulfurispiraceae; genus JADFXI01. The sequence continues at coordinate 1,638 of JADFXI010000085.1, forward strand.
TGTTCTTTTCATATCTTCCAAAAATAACTTTCAGAACGAGCTATATAGATCCTTTCTCGGTGCTTGATACCATAGCCAAGACGATCGATGGACACACGGCACGATGCATGGAATTGTGCGAAAAGAAGAGTGCGCTCGAGAAAGAAAAGGCCGAACTGGACCGGTATCGTATTTTACTGGATGGCCTTGTCTCCCTTCTCGGGACGACCGAGGAGACCCCGGACCTCGACTTCATAGGCCTCACCATCAAAGAACCCGATATGGTGGAGCGAATACGGCAATTGCTGTCTGAGATGACAGACAGGAAGTTCGAGCTTCTCACAGAAGCCGCGGAAGACGGATCTCTTGTGGGATTAATAATCATCGAAAAAAGCATGACGGAAAAGGCGCGGCAATACCTCAGCGATAAGCAACTTCCGGAACTCACCTTCCCCCCTGATTTCAAGGACCTTAACTTCACCGAAAAGAGCAGGCATGTAAAACAGAGGTTGTCCCTCATTTCAGCTGAAATCGAAGGCATATCAGGAGAATTGGAACGCTTCGCCCTGCGTTGGGCGCCAATCTACAGCAGGGTAAAAGAGGGCCTGGAAGAGAGGCTGTCGCTTTTAAGGATAACCGCTTCTGCTTTTGAGACAAGGATGTGTTTCTTCATATATGGATGGATGCCTTCTGCTGAACTGGCAAAAGTCAGGAAAAATGTAGCGGAGACTTTCGGGGGGCAAGTGACTGTTGTAGAGAAGGAGATACTGGAAGAGCAGATGGACATGGTACCGATTGTCCTGAAGAATCCGCCGTACTTCAAGCCCTTTGAACTTCTTGTAAGATACCTGCCGCTGCCGAAGTACTCGTCTTTTGACCCGACACCCTTCATCGGCATCTTTTTCCCGATTTTCTTCGGAATGATACTGGGAGATACAGGATACGGGCTTATTCTCCTTTGTCTTTCCGTTATTATGACAAAGCGGTTTCGCAGAAAAAAAGAGCTGGCCGATGTTTTCAAGATACTGTTTATATCTTCGCTCTATTCGATTTTTTTCGGCATACTCTACGGCGAATTCTTTGGCGATCTGGGCCATAGGCTTTTCGGCCTGGAACCCGTCTGCATCGAACGGCGCGACGCGATTGCGCCCATGGTACTGTTTTCGCTTTCTGTGGGAGTCGCTCATGTACTCCTGGGGCTATCTCTCGGTTTCATCGCCGCCATAAGGAAAGGCAGCAGGAGAGAGGCGTTCTACAAGCTTTTAATGATACTTGTCTCGATAGGTATTATCGTTTCCATTGCATCATCCTTTGGGATGCTTCCCGGCTTGCTTGCAAGGCCGACTGTCATAGTAATAATAGTCCTCACTCCATTCCTCCTCTTCACAGGCGGCCTGCTGGCGCCTCTGGAACTTCTGAAGAGCATAGGCAACATGATATCGTATGTGAGAATTATGGCTATCGGACTGACCTCAGTCCTTCTCGCTTTTACGGCAAACCGTATCGCCGGGATGACCGGAGACATTATTACGGGATTGATTATTGCGAGTTTGCTCCATCTTCTTAACCTTATTCTCGGTGTTTTTTCTCCGACCATACATTCGCTGAGACTGCATTACGTAGAGTTCTTCAGCAAGTTTCTGGAGCATGGCGGCAGGAAGTTTGAACCTTTGAAAAAATGAGGCAAGGGTGTTAAATTTTTCATTTAATGAGGAGGATTTATGGAAAAGGTACTGATATCATTCGCTGCAGCGCTCGCAATTGGGCTCACTGCGTTCGCGACCGCATGGGCCCAGTCGAGGATCGGCTCGGCCGGCGCGGGGACCCTGGCCGAAAAACCGGAACTGAGCGGGGCCATCGTAATCCTTGTAGCTGTTCCGGAAACAATGGTTATACTTGGTTTTGTCATAGCAACCATGATACTGCTTTCGGTAAAGTAGCATGAGCTGCCAGGAGCTTATTGAAGCGCTCCGCAAGCGGGGAGAAGAAAATGCTCTTACTCTCCGCCAGGAAGCTGAGGCCGAAGCCGACCGGATCAGGGCGGATGCGGCTGAGCGGTCCAGCCGTGTCAGGGCGTCCCTTGGCAGTTCGAATCTTGTCGCTGTCAGGGAACAAACGGGGGGGATGATTTCAGAGGCCCGCAGGAAAGCGAGGCTGATCCTGCTTTCTGCCGAAAAAGAGCTCTCGGCAAATCTATATGCCGCTGCTTCAGAGTCCCTGGTCTGTTTGCGGGATAAGCAGTACCCTGAAGTGTTTGATGCGCTTGTCAATGAACTTCCTGCTTGTAAGTGGAAGGTTGTCAGGGTCAATCCAGTTGATGAGGGCAGCGCCAGGGTACATTTTCCGGGCGCGGAGGTCATAGCGGACAGCAGCATTACCGCCGGGGTAGATGTCGAGGGAGAGGACGGGCGGGTCCGTATAATAAACACATTCGAAAAAAGGCTCGAGAATGCCTGGGCAGTGGTCCTGCCGGAGTTGATAAAAGATATATATGGGAAAATCGAGGAATGCGGAGTTCCTGAGAAAAATTGATGATAGGGGTTATCCGGTCGACTATCTCCTGGCGAGAATCAGGGGCAGGCGGTCGCACCTGATCAAAGACTGGAGGCCGCTTATATTGGGTAGTGTATCGCCCGGCCATATGGCTTCCGCCCGTTACGGGAGCATTATAAGTGATGACTATCCGGAGGCCATCCAGGAACATCTCCTGAAGGAGTTTGGCTGGGTCTATTCACTTATGAACGGGGCCTTGCGGCAGGTATTCAGTCCTTTCTTCCTGTATGTCGAGTTGAGGACCATATTTATTTGTCTCAGATATGCCAAAGGCAAGGAGGCCGGCAAGATTGAGAGAATTCTGTCCGGGAGCCTCCTTTCGGAAAAGATCAAGGATGTCCTGAGATGTGGTGAAAATCTTCTTTCCGCTGTCGAAGGACTGGAGGACTGTTTCACCTCTCTGTCTAATAGATTCGCGGGTCTGGGTAATGTTTTTGCAGAGTCGGGATTGCCCGGATTTGAGAGCGCATTGTCCATCAGGTATCTGGAGTATGCAATGCATTCAAAGCTGCATCCGGTAATGCAGGATTTCTTCAGGGCCGTTGTTGATTCAAGAAACATCCTAGCACTTTACAAATATATAAGGCTCTGCGTGAAAATGTCGCCGCCGTTTATTTCCGGCGGCAGCATCAGTGAAGCCACGCACAATGAAATAGCTGCCGGAAAGGACCTGGCAGAGATATCTTCGCTGGTCCGCAAATTGGGGGGGATTGAACCCGAGCTTGCCAATATGGAAACATCACTTTACAAAATGGTGACACGGCTTTTGAAAAAAGCCGGAAGAGACCCCCTGTCAGTGGGGCTCATACTGGACTATCTGTGGAGATGTTCCATAGAGGCCACGAACATAAGCATCCTTCTTTACGGGCGTGATATTGAACGGGAGATCATTGAGGCTGAGATGGTGCAATGAAGAAAGTGGCGTTTATTACATTGCCGGATGCAAGGCATGGATTCAGTCTTGCTGGAGTGACACAGTTGATTACTAAAGTGGAGGATGCGGGGGCCCTTTTGAAAGAGACAATCGCTGAGTCCGGCATCGGCCTCGTCATACTTGATGAACGCCTCGTGGAAGGCATAGGGGAAGAGAGTCTTCAGGAAATTGAGCAGGAATGGCACGGAATCCTTCTTACCCTGCCTGCCCCCGAGAGCCCCGGCATCACGAGGGTGGATTATACGGCACTGATGATACAGAGAGTTATAGGATATCACCTGAGGTTATAGGAATGACTGGAAAGATACGTGGAATATCGGGGCCTACTGTGCATGTTGATCTCAAGGGGCTTAAACTCTTTGAACGGGTCTATGTCGGGCGGGACATGCTCACGGGCGAAGTTGTAAGACTGCAAGAGGACGGCGCAGTTGTTCAGGTATACGAAAGCACCAGCGGTCTGGGTGTCGGCGAACCTGTCAAGGGTGCCGGTATGCCTCTTACCGTAAGACTCGGGCCTGGTATCATATCCGGCATGTTTGACGGCCTGCAGAGACCGCTCGAAAGATTAAGGGATGTAATGGGCCCCTTTATAATCTCAGGCAGGGAAATATATGCCATAGACTATACTGCGAAGTGGCTTTTTTCTCCTTCAAAAAAAATTGGCGATGACATAGCGCCGGGCGAAATTATCGGATTTGTACAGGAGCGTCAGTTCAAACATTTCATCACGGCCAGGAACACTACGAGTAAAAAACTGTCATGGATTGCCGACGGGGAGATTACTCTCGGCGATTCATTCGCGAGATTCGAGGACGGCGAAGAGATAATGGGCTGTTTTGAATGGCCTGTGAGGATCCCGAGGCCTTATCGCAGGAAGTTGCCGTCCTCAGGGGCCCTGGTAACAGGCCAGAGAAGTATTGATTTTCTCTTTCCCTTTGCGAGGGGCGGGACCGCAATCCTTCCGGGAGGTTTCGGTACAGGGAAGACAGTCCTGGAGCAGGCCATAGCCAAGTTTGCCGACGTTGACATAGTAGTATATGTAGGATGCGGCGAGCGTGGAAATGAGATGGCTGAGATGATCGAGGAATTCCAGACGCTGAAGGACCCGTGGAGCGGGAAGCAGCTTATGGAAAGGACCATACTTGTCGTCAATACATCTAATATGCCTGTTGCTGCGAGAGAGGCGTCCATCTATACCGCAGTGACTATGGCTGAATATTACAGGGACATGGGCTATCATGTCCTCTTTCTTGCCGACAGCATATCCAGGTGGGCGGAGGCCCTGCGTGAGATATCCGCCTCACTGGAAGAGATGCCGGCTGAAGAGGGCTATCCGACCTATCTCGCATCTAGACTGGCTGGATTCCTGGAAAGGGCGGGAGTTGTGGAGACGATGAGCGGCGCGATAGGTTCTCTAACTATGATCCTCTCCGTATCGCCTCCAGGCGGCGACTTTACCGAGCCTGTTGCCCAGGCCTGCCTCAGGACAGGCGGGGTGTTTCTCATGCTCGATACATCTTTGGCGCACAGAAGGCACTTCCCTGCGATAAACTGGTTTCAGAGCTATTCGCTGTACTCAAAAAAGACAACGTTATATTACAATGATAAAGTCTCTCCTGAATGGGAAAAAATGCAGCTGCGATGCAGGGAAATCCTCCAGAAAGAAGAGTCACTCAGGGAGATTGCCGAGATCATCGGGATAGAGGGGTTGCAGGACGCCGACAGGCTCCTTATGAAAGTGGCCGGCATGGTCAGGACCGATTTTCTTTCCCAGAACTCTTTCACGGAAGACGCTTTTTCTCCCCCTGAAAAGACTTTTTCCATCATTAAAGGGATACTGGATTTCTATGACAGTGAACTCGGCAAGTTGAAAGAAAAACCGTCGCATGTGGAGTGAATGTTATGAGACTTTCTGAGCACAGATACCGCACCGTGTCATCGTTGGCAGGCTCGCTGCTCTTTGTGCAGAATGTGTTTGAAGCAAGAATCGGTGAGGTTGTGAATGTCCTGGCCCCGGACGGCAGGTCTATGGTGGGAGAAGTCCTGAGGATCGAAGGCGGGACTGTCCTCGTGGAAGTTTACGGGGAGACCTCAGGACTGGATATAGGGCATACAACCGTTGTTTTCACCGATTCGGTCAGAAAGGCCCCGCTGTCCCCGGAAATAATCGGCCGGGTTTTCAACGGCTCATTTGAACCGATAGACGGGGCGCCGATGTTCATTCCTGAGAAGCAGGAGCCTGTTAACGGGTTCCCTATCAATCCGGCGGCAAGGGCCAGGCCCCGAGAGTTTATAGAGACCGGTTATTCCGTTATCGACGGGCTGAACACTCTGGTTAAAGGGCAGAAATTGCCTATATTCTCATGTGCTGGTCTTCCCTCAAAAGAAATGGTGGCCGGCATTCTCACAAATGCCAGGCTTACCGAAGGAGGGGGAAAGTTCACTGTTGTCTTCGCCGCGCTCGGACTGACTTTCCATGAGTACTCTTATTATATGGAAGTGCTTGAAGGTATGAAGACAGGTTTCGTCGCTTTTGCCAACATGGCCGACAAACCTGTCATGGAAAGGCTCCTTGCTCCGAGGTTCGCCCTGACTGCCGCTGAATATCTCGCATTTGACAAAGGCATGGATGTACTTGTCATCATCACAGACATGACCAATTACTGCGATGCCCTGCGTGAAATATCCACGTCGCGAGAGGAGTTGCCGGGCCGGAGGGGTTATCCCGGCTATATGTACTCCGACCTGGCTTCCCTCTTTGAACGGGCCGGAAGGATCAGGGGCGGGAAAGGCTCAGTTACCATGCTCCCTGTGGTGACCATGCCGGAAGACGATATTACGCATCCCATACCTGATCTTACAGGGTACATTACAGAGGGCCAGATCGTCCTTAGCAGGGACCTGCATCAGGTGAACATATTCCCTCCTGTCGATGTGCTTCCGAGCCTGTCGCGGCTCATGCAGAAGGGGATTGGGGCGGGCCGCACCAGGGAAGATCACAGGTCCATATCGAACCACCTGTATAAATATTATGCAGCCGGAAGGGACCTCAGAAGACTCGAGGCCATTGTGGGCCGGGACGCGATGACGAAAAATGATATCCTGATGCTCGACTTTGCGGACGCCTTTGAAAGAGAATTTGTAAATCAGGGTCTGTCGCGGAGGTCTATAAGTGAAACCCTCGATACAGGTCTTGATTTAATGAAGAGATTCTCGCTGGATACGTCATGATACACCCCACTAGGACAAATCTTCTTTTGCTTAGAGACAAGGCGCGGTCGGTCTCCAATAGCATAGCCATACTCAGGGCAAGGAAACAGGCCCTGGTCAAAGAATTCCTGGATGCCACGCGGCCTTTTCTAAGGTCGCGGGAAGATATAAGAAATATTTACGGTAAGGCCCTCCTGGAACTATGGCTCAGTTTGGGACGCGAAGGGAATGATACGATAGAGTCCATTGCTGCGGCCTCAGCGAGGGACTTCGGCATAGAAATAAGCGAAAAGAGCATTTGGGGGCTTAAGTACAAAGATGTCATCACTTATGAAAATCCTCTAAGAGAGCCGGAAGAAAGGGGGTATGACTACCTAGCCACAACTCCCCATCTCGAAGATTGCACCGGTTATTTCGAGAAACTGCTTGAGTCAATGATAAAGATTGCAGAGTTCGAGTGCAAATTGAAGAGAATCGGCACTGAGATACTTCGGACCACTAGAAAGATCAGGGTATTGGAGGAAATAGTCTTCCCTGAGCTTACGCGCCAGGTCAGGACTATCACGCAGTTTATCGGGGAGCGGGAAAGGGAGTCATACTTCCGCCTCAAGAGATTTAAGAATCGGGAAACATCTCAAAAATGAAATCTATTTCTATAGGCGCGTTGAGCGGCAGGACAGAAACGCCCACAGCCACCCGCGCGTGCCTGCCTGCTTCAGCAAGAACCTTAAACAACAGGTCAGATGCTCCATTTAATACCTTGGGCTGATCACTAAAATCAGGGGCTGATGCCACATAGCCGTTAATTTTTATGCACTGTTTTATAGCTTCAAGGCTTCCTGCCTGGTCCTTAATTACGGCCAATGCGTTTATCACTGCCTGCCCGGCGTCTTCCTGCGCTTCAGAGAGCGACACGGTTTCGCCGACTCTTCCCTGGCGCGCCAGTTTGCCGTTTCTAAGCGGAAGCATGCCGCTTAGAAACAGGAGGTTGCCCGTACGGACGCAGGCGACATAAGACCCGAGCGGTTTGGGCGCCTCAGGCAGAGTGATCCCAGCTGATGATAATTTTTCTTCTATCGTCATATTTTAGGACCGGACTTTTTTATTTTTGCTCCTCACTTTTTTTGGCCAAGTCAGGCAAAGGCGACCCAATGTAAACACCCTGGGCATAATCAATACCCAAAGCTCTGACAGCATCGAGTATGTCTTTGTTCTCAACATGCTCCGCAACTGTCTTGATGTTGAACTCTCTTGCCAGCATTGTCATTGTTTTAACGATAGCCAGGTCCTTGCTGCTCCTGAGCATGCTTCTTATAAATTCACCCGAGATCTTAACGTAGTCGAGTGGGAACCTTTTCACGTAATAGAAACAGGAAAAACCTGTGCCGAAATCATCGATGGCGAACTTGAAGCCCTCGAATTTGAGGTTGTCGATAAATTTTTCGAGCAATGTAATGTTCTTCAATGTGTCCTTTTCAGTCGTTTCGAAAATAATTTTGCTTCTGTCAATTGCATATTTATTGGTGAGTTTTAAGATGCGAGGCAAAAATTCAGCGATGATCAGGGACTTAGTCGAGAGGTTAATAAAAATGTTTCCCTTATACCCGGTATTCTGTACAATTTCGAAGACCTTTTCTATGAGAATCAGGTCGAGCTTGCCGGCTGCTCCGAGTCTCTCGGCAAGGTCTATGAATTCTCCGGCGGTAAGTATCCCTTTATCGGTCACTATCCTGCTGAAGACCTCGTGGCACTCTATATCGCCCGTGGCCGTATTCAAAACAGGCTGGAAATAGGGCATCAACTTCTTTTCTTCTATCGCATTGGAAACTATTAATGTCTTCTCGCTCAAGGCCTTGAAAACTTCGAGAATGTCCTCATGGGTTGCGATAGATATTCTGTTTCTTCCGAGGGACTTGGCCTTATACATCATATTGTCGGCGAATATGAACAAATCCTTGGCATTATCCGCATGGTCCGGGTAAACGGCGGCGCCTATCGAGACAGTTGCCTTGACCTGCGTACCATCAGGAGCTGAAAGGTACAGGTCCTTAATGCTTTCCATGGCCCTGCTCGCAACAACGAACGCCTGAGTTTCATCTGCCTCCGGCAGCACCGCTACAAACTCGTCACCGCCGTATCTTGCGAATATATCGCCCTGCCTCAAAGCGCCCCGGACCCTCACGGCGAATTCCGCCAGAAAATTATCGCCGAATACATGCCCGTATGAATCGTTGATGTTTTTGAAATTGTCGAGATCGAGGACCAGAAGGCTGAATTTGTACACATTCCGCTGCGCCCGGCCTATCTCGTAACCCATCATTTCCCAGAATACCCGCTGGTTGTAGAGATTGGTCAGCGGGTCCCTCGTAGCGTAGAATTCGAGGTCCTTGGTATATTTATATATAGCCTTGATCGAGCCTATGACATTCAGCAGTGTTGTCAGTATGCCGTCGATTACCAGGGACCGGATATTGTCATGCGCCAATTCAGACTGCACGCCTATCCCAACCACACCTCCGATGCGGGGCGTTTCGAGAAAAAGAGATTTAGTCAGGAGGTCCATGTCTTTTTCCTCAAGTTCAAGCAGGTTTTTGCACGGGTCCGCGATATTGTGGATAATATTGATTTCGTTCGCATTGCCAAACCTGATGCTGTCTTTGATTTTCTGCTTAATTATATTCTCGAATTTTTTCTGGGTGATGTCGCTTGGCTTGTTCCTCCAGAATATCTCAAGGTCGTAAAGCTCTTCATCGACCTGAAAGATCGAAAAAAGGGCATACGCTTTCATGACCTTGTTTATTTCGATAAGTATGTTTTTTACATGTTCCTTCCAGTCCCTCACTACCTCGGAGGTAATAATGAACTTCTCTAAAACCTTTATCTCGAACTCCAATATCTCCCTGTCTACGGCAACGTCCCTCATCCTGCTGACGAAACTTCTTACCTCATTCAATATCTCATCGAATTCCGCAAATCCCGCATGTTCCTCATCAAGTGAAATAGATGTCAGGTCCCTGACCTTATTTACGGACGTTATCTTGTCGCGCAAAAATACGGTGGAACTCCTTATGCGCCTGTTGACGAAAAGCGCTATCAATCCCGCCATGACAAAGGGCATGGGAGAAAGAATAAGAAAGAGTGTGAAGAACTTCTTCTTTACCTGAGCGATTACGGGCCCTATGTCCTGCTGGACCCTTAAGACACCCATTACATCGCCGCTCTTGGCATTGACGTGGCATGACAGACATCTTCCTGCGGCTTTGATAGGATAAATGTTGAACAGCAGAGTATCACGTTTAAAGGTTATCGTGTCTCCTGTTTTAAAAACATCCACGATGTTACTACCCATCCCCGGCTGCTCTATTTTCCCGTAATCTTTTTCAACGGCCTCTCCCCTGAATATCTCCACTTTATAAGGGAATCTGGCCTGCCTGTCTTTTATCGAGTTAAAAAACTCATTCAACTCTTTTCTGGTCCACCCCTTTTCCATAAACTGGAGCATTGAGTTAATGACCTGCTGAGATATGGCGTCAGAAATTTCGTGTGTGTTTTTGACAAAAGAGCGCTGGTAGGTAGATGAAACGATAAAATAAGCAGTATAAAAACTTAAGATGGACGACACCAGGACAACGACGCACACAAACGACTTTAAACGATCTTGCGTTTTCAACAGCCTCCCTATGCGAGGCAGAAATATATTGTTAGGCATTGCCTAAAGAATAACATCAGAAAAAAAGATTTTTCAAGGAGAGTCTTTATCAGAGGGATTCGAGAAATAGCTCTTTGAGATTCTGTCGACGATAATATCCGGCGTTGTAGCTGACATGACATCCCTTCGGCCTTGTATGAGCCGGCCATTTCTCCCACCCGTACGTATTTTGCCGTCATTCCCGCAGTGTTTAAGCGGGAATCCATTCTTTTCAAAGTGAATACCCGCCTTGCAGACGTATAATCTGCTTTCTATCCATGACAACTTTTTATAGCTCGCTCCAGTTTAAGCCGCTTGTTTTATCAAAGACCTCATATCCTCTGCCTGATTTCTCTTTATCCTTGCCAATGCCATCGACAGCATCACTATCAGCGCAAGCCCAACCCTGAGTGTCATCTTTGCTTTCCCTCTGATGAAGTGATGCTCGAATCCAAAGGATAAATCTATCCGGCTGTTCACTCGCTCAACAGCAGTCCGCCCATTATACATCCTTTTCCACTTATAACTGCTTCTGGCTATCGGCACAAATATCCTCCGATCTGTTTCAAGTGGTATCCTCACGATTTTCCCCTTTGTCCCTTCCGAACACTGAGCATGCCCTTTGCATTTCATCCCATATGCTGCTGACGGACATTTGTACTTCAATGTGTTCCTGTCCTTCTCAAATCCGCAAAACGCCATCTCGTATCTTTCATTGCTCCTCGGACAATGACAATACACTGTCCCCCGGTAATCATAAACAATGTTAGCAAACAGCAGCCTTGTCTCATCTGTATCCTTCCAACTATTGCGTGAAGCATGCGGATTTGATCCTGCTCAGGGAGAAA
>JADFXI010000086.1 GCA_015233655.1 Nitrospirota bacterium
CATGGTTATACCGTTGGTGCCGCTGCCGGCAATTGCAGCAAAATTCATATGGTCGGTTCCTGTAGTGTAAAGGCGGTCGGTCCCGTAAAGCCGGCTGAATCCCTTGAAAGCGTAGTAGGACGGTTTGCCGCGGAGTTTGCAATCGACCAATAGAATATCATGGCAATCCGGTTCGGAATGATTTGAGGCCCCTGTCATGGGGACGGACAAACCGACTCCCTGCTCTATCATGTTAATGAGCGCGACAATATTATGGCTTGCTGTCCAGGCCGTATCAAACTGGGTATGGTAAGTTCCGCTCCATAAATCACCGAGCAGAATGTTCCATTCGTCATTCCCCGGACGCGGTGAGCCATATAGATTGCTCAGAGTGGGATGTTTTTGCAACTCTGTTTTCAGCAAGCGGAAATTATTGTAAAAAAGATAATAAGGTATGCCTGAGTATGCATGGATAGAGAATATGTCTATGGGCACATTGTTCTTTTCCGCGTATTCCAGAAAATTGGTAACCCAGGAGCTGAGAGAAGCCCGTTCTGATGTGCTGTTGACCACACCCATCATCAGGGTGCCGGTGTCAAGAACGTAATTGCTGCTCAACTTCTTCAGCGCCTTTGCCGCAGCAGCGTAGGCCTCAAAAAACTCCTGCTGGGTTCCGTCCCAGAAAGGCTGGTTGTCCGGTTCGTTACCGAAACGAAAAACGTTCACATCCCATGCATGGCCGAACCACGAGCCATTATTAAGGTGCTTCACCACATTTGTCACGTACGTGGCGTAGTTGGCCACATTGGCAGGCTTCTTATCCAGAGGGAACCAAAGAAGCGGTTTCACGCCGATATTAACGAGTGACTCGATTTGCCTGTCCAATATCGTAAAGTTGTAATTTGAAGGGTCATTGACATCCAACGAACCGGGAGGCACGGGGGGGGCCGTCACCTCGACCATTCTTAGCCCAGCATCGCTGATCAAAGGATATTCAGACCGGTTAAAGCGCGGGTCGGCAGTGGCCCCGAAAACATAATTTCCAAAGGCCCCGAGAGATCTCGAATAATCCGCCGATACATAGGCGGTTACTGGAGAGGATTCGGTCCTTGCGTGTTTTGTTGCCGGCACCGGTATCCCCAGGGCCTCCATCTTAACAAAAAGGTCGTCGAGCATTCTGAAAGCTTCATCTTCCCTGCCGCTCTGTTTCAACATTATTATATTCTGAAGCAGTCCCGGGGGAGCTGTCCGCCGCAGTTCCTCTTCACGGCCTGCGGATACAGACAACATGGACCACGCCTCAAGTACCCTTACTCTTTTATCAAACGAATTATGGTCGGTAGGCTTCCTTTTTACTGCGTCGAGCGTCCTTGATATTTCATCAGCGGAAATGCTTGCCGGTTGGGCATATCCGTGGTCGGTAAAGACCGGCAGCAGATTTAATGACACAAGTATTGTGACCAGTATAAAACACGTTTGTCTCATGTTTTATTTGCTCCGCGAGTTGGTGGCTCCGGGCCCTCTTCAGTATGGAGAAAATGGTTTACTATCAATAAAAAAGCGGATAAAATAACGGGAATCAATTCCCCATAAATCCTTAGCTCCATGACATTGCCCACAATAAACATCCCGATAAGAAAGGGAAATATCACTAAGAGTGTTCTCTTAACGAACACATCCGTGATCAACTTGAAATAATAAATGACGCCTATCCAGATAAAACCGAAGCTGCTTGCCACCCGTACAGCGTTGACAGGATGTGTGATCAGGGACAGGTTGACAAAGAAGAAATTGACAAAAAATCCCGGGCCTGCGTTTCCGGCATAGAGGACCGCGAGAAATTTCTTGATAATGGCCCATATGAGCAACTGGGCAACGCAATGTATCAAAAGAGTTATCTTTCCGTTTTTTTCAATCGCGGTAACCAGGCATATAAAAGTCAGAAAAATAGTTGTTTCCCTGTTAAAGGTGGCGATGATAAAAAACGGGTAATACAGAGACCAGTTTTTCTTGTATATCAGGACCAGCCCCAACGTGAAGAAAAGGACGGACGGTATGTCATACGGATAATAAATGGCGCCGAAAGACCGGCTGTAAAATATATATTGGTAAGGCAAAATGATAAACACGGCAAAGGACAACAGACTGGACAGCAGACTGTTTTTTATGAAAAAGGAAATATAGAGACGGAAGGCTATCAGAAGGAAAAATGCCGAAAGAAATTCGATTGCTTCAAATATGCGCTCCGGCGACGCATGGAACGGCAATTTGAGACCCATTAATAAGTTAACGGTCCATGGGATTAGCACTCTGTATTGAGTAGGAACATCTGCGGTATTCTGCAACAGCATCGAAAGCGAGGCCCTTTTTGCCTCTGTGCAGAACATAAAATGCATGTTTGTAAAATACAATGACAACAGGACGGCAGCTATCAAATACGTCGAATAATGAAAAAACCTGATGTTTTTGCTTGCCGGAGCTTCCATATTTTCCCCTATTACTTTTGTCTCCTGGTTTCCCCTGGTAAACGGCGCGAAATGATATGTTTTATCATGGACCACGCCTGCTTGGCTTTTTCAGAAAGCATAAAAAAGGCGGTATAGAAGGGAGATAATGCCTTTCTATTCAGAAGACCGAACATCGCCTTGGCGGCGAGGAGCTTGATTAATGGTGACGGGACCGGGTAGTTCGCATACAGGAATATAAGAAAGTTGCTGTATTTGCCTTTCAGCCTCCAGAACTCCCCTGCATAAGACTGTTCAGATCCTGTATCCACCAGCCCCTCTTTCCTGGCCTGATCATATAGTGCCGACCCTGGAAAATACCTGAAAGAGGCGAGGGCAAGGTGGAACGGTTTCGGGATCTGCAATATCAGATTCAGCGTTTCGAGTTCGTCTTCTTCAGTCTCCCACGGATTGTCCAGAATGAAGTCGTAATAAGGGAGAGGAATGGCAGACCTGAATCTGTTGATTAATCCTGTCTGTTTGATTATGTGGTCATTGCTGAAAGAACGCCTGTATACTGCTTTGGTTTTGGAACTTCCCGTCTGTATGCCGAATTCGAAGTAGCTGAGTCCGGCGGCAGTGAGGCTTTTCAGTTTTTGATCACTGATTGTCGTAGGGCTGCCCAGACAAAAGAACTTCAGGCCGATTTTCCGCCCGTACAGTTCTGCGAAAGAATCTATGTCGCGAGGAAGCACGGCAGTGAAGTCATCATCGGCAAACCATATCACTCCGTTGAAATCGTGCTCCGCCCGGAAGCGCGACAACTCATCCATGACGTTTTCAGCGCTTCTCCTTCTTATATACCTCTGGCCCTTATACATTGGACGGTACAGGCTGTGGAAACAGTAAGAGCATGTGTGAGGGCAGCCCCGCGATGTCATCGTGGTGTAAACGGTCTGGGCCCCGATGTCAAGGCGGCCCACTCTGGGCGTCAGGAAATGTTTTTGCAGGTCCCAGTCCAGTCGCTCTATTTTGTTTTGTTTCTGAATCAATGCGTAGTGCTCCGAACCAGGCACATAGTCAAGAAACGGCAGTGAATCCAGATCCTGAATGAGCGGACGTACCGGATTTTGGATAATGCGGCCGTCTTTCTTGAAACAGAAATTTTCCGTTTCATAATGGTTCCGTCCGGAACTAATGCGGTCCACTAGGTCGAGCAGGGCTTCCTCGCCTTCGCCGCGGCAGACCCCGTCAGCATATTCGAGGCATTGTTCTACTTCTATGGTGGCGTGTATGCCACCCCATATCACGGGAACATCCAAATGCTGCTTTAGTGATTTCGTAATCTGCACGGCGCGGTGAAATCCTGAAGAGAGAAATGACAGGCCGACCAGATCAGAACCTTTGCAAAGGGACGTTGCCTGGTCAACAACTTCATCGGAATGCTGAATCCTGCCGGAATCTGTTTTGTGTCCACCATTTGCAAGGAATATGATGCTGACATTATGCCCGTATTTCTTAAGATACGAAGAGAGGCTGCGAACGCCGATGGCGCTGGTGTCCGGCACGCTCAGCTCAATCAGGGTGATTTTCATTTGCAGGCCTCCCTTGTGTCTCTGAAAACTAAAAAAATTACGGCATACGAAGCAAGAAGTATCATAAATGGTTCTACAGGCATTCTATATCTTATATGACCTACTACAAAAATTGAATACAGCGCGGCGATGGAGCAAATGACCGAGCACACAAGAAAGGCGTCCCTGGCATTTCTCCTTACAAACAGAACAGCCCCGGCAACACAGCCCGCAAGGACGAGACCATACGGAAACTTGAACAGTTTCTTGTATAGCCTGCCTTCTCTCGAAATAAGATTGTCAGGCGGGAACCATGCGAAATAGTATAGTTTTTTCAAAAACAGGCCCGTGAAATGCACAGGGTTTTCTTTGACATAAGACATGGCCTCGACATAAAGTTTTTTGCCCTGTAATGTCTCAGAGATGCCGAAGTCTTCATAAAAATTATTCGGCAAAATAGACTCCATAGGCTCGGATGATGGAAGGAAGAAGGTACCGGTGGCCCTCGGGTTATTGCCCAGCCAGAAATTAAGACCCATTGTTGTTTTCAAAGGAGTGAACTCCTTGAAGACTATCTGGTTCCTTAAGACCCAGGGAGAAACAATCAGAAACGCAGTGCCGAGGACCAGAAGGGTCCGTATAACTTTCTCTTTCCAGGTGCCTGACAGCCAAAGGAGCCACAGGCCTAAACAGGGAATAGACGGGACAATAACATTGGAGTTAAGCAGTGTAATCCCGATCACGAGACCCGATACTATCTGATTCCTGAGAGAAAGTTCATCACGCATAATGAGCAGGCAGAGCAACGAGAGGCAGAGCCAGAACGTCAGGAACGTCTCCGGGATTATCTTTGCTGCGTTCAGGATGAACAAGGGATAAATTCCGGAGACAATCCCTGCAACGACAGCGGCCCGTCGATTAAATAATCTTAAGGCGGAAAGGTAAATGAGTACGCAGGTGAGGGATGAAAAGAAAGCCTGTAAAAGCTTTATCGTCCATAAGGCGGCGGGGCCGCCGGAAAGGGAATATATAATTGCGAGCACTATTGGATAAAACGGGAGTTGGTCACCTGTGGGCCTGAAACCGGCCAACTCTTTGGCCGGAGAGTTCCAACCGGACTTGCTTATTATTGGAACGCTGTACCCTTCTCCCTTTATCAGAGACCGTGCGATGACGCCATATTCATAATCATCATTCAGGCCGGAATTTTTAAATACGCTGCCGGCACTGGCGAGAAAGATTATTCTCAACAGCAGAGCTGCGACAAAAATACCCATTATTATCTTGTTTTCGTCTGTTATGTGTTGAACTATTGAGCCCTGCACAAATCCGCTGCCCTCCCGCTGATCAAGTTTTGCCATGTTCTTCGGCTTCCGCCTGTTTTGAAACAATTATCCGGAAAGCCGCAACCGCGATCCCTGCCAGCACCCAAATGGAGACACTCTGGTAATAACTTACCTCTGTTACAGCGAGCATCCCGGTAATCATCGCGCCGCATAATAACGCCGTCAACATGTCTTTCTCAAGGCCATCCCTCAACTTCTTCATTAACCGGTAAACCCTTATGGCAGATAATAAGACAAGAGACAAGAACAACAAGCTCCCTATTATGCCCAGGTCAAAAAAAATAGAAAGATAAGTACTGTGCGGATTTGCCACTTCAGTGCCGACAAAACCGGGTTCTCCCCCGGGAAGGCGTATATAGTAACCGCATCCGCCTATTCCGAGGCCGTATAAATAGGCATCCCTGGCAGCCATTTTATTATAACAGTTGTTCCACCATTTTAACCTTGAACTCAGGGCGTCCTGGACCTGACTTTTGGATGCATAGATGGTGGGCAGAGACTGTTCCTTATTGATGTTTCGTAAGGACAGAAGGCCGGCTTGAGCTGTCAGAAATATTGCAAACATTAATATGAAGACTGAGAAAAACCTGAACAAGTTCCTGATAAAATATGCCCTGGTTTTGTTTAAAGCAAACGATAGGAGCAGCAGGCCTGCAAGCAGTCCAGTGGCAGCGCTTTTTGACTGAGCAAATAAAAAAGCAAAACCTGAAATGACAATCAGGCAAGCCAGAAGCAATCTCCTTTTTTTGTCCCTGGTATGACTGAAGAGCGCCATCGAAACCAGTATGCTTAATCCTATGAATTCCGAAGCGGTTTTTTCGTTGGTCAGGCCGGCCGCCCTCATGGAGTTGCCGTTGAAAGTTACCTTCAGGGCCAGCCAGTCGGCAACCAGGTACATCTTCCTTATGTCGAGCGACTTGATGGGGACTATGGATATGAGCATTGTCACTGAGATGACCACTGCCAGTGCAAACATGGTCTTAACCACTGTGTTCAGGTCCCTCTCTGTTTTTATCAGTGCTGCTAATGTGAAATATATCAGCGAGTGCATAATAAACAGAGCGCTTGCGTACAGGCTGCAAATGGTGGACGGAGACCATAAAACCGACAGAAAGATCCAGCCTGTAAATAAGAACAATAGTATATTAAGGTTGCCCTGATATGCTTTAGCAACGTATGAATATGTTTTGCCCTTTACCGTGCTGCTGTATAGCAAATAACAGACAAAAACTACTATCGCCACAACGTCTATCATCAGAAAGTTTGCTATGAACGGCCTTCCTCCGGTATAAACTTTGAATTTGAACCAGAAAACAGACGTAATCGGGGCAAAAATCATTAATAGGGGAATGGCTGATTTCACATTTATTAATACCAGTGCGGCAATAGCTGCCACTGATATCCCGGCTGCGATAATAAAAGCGCCCGTGAACGGCTCCAGGGTCAAGTATCCGATTATCAGGGTTGCAGCCAGCGTAGCCAAAGCGGAAACAAGCAGGACGAACAGTCCTGCACGCATGGAGGAGGCGCCGGACAATAAATCTGCAGACCGCCATGAATTCCTGATTGTGTTCATCATGATCCGTTTAACTTCTTTGGGTGCAGCGCATTTTTTATAAAGTCCCACTCTTTGTTGGTGAATGTCTTCGTCAGGAATAATACTGTCAGGTAAAGAATGAGAGAGATTGAAATATTTATTGCATCGATTTTGATGTTAACGCTTTCACCGGCAGCCGAAAAATAAAAAAGATAGGTTGCCATTGCGATGAATGCCATGCCGGGTTTGATGAAGATGCCCTTCTTGATTTTGAACACAGTATACTTTGACATGAAAAAATATAATGAGACGAATAACGCGGCATAGGACAATGTCATAACAGCAGCGCATCCTATCAGACCGTATCGCGGGACCGCGATTGCTCCAAGACAAAGATTAACAAAAAAGGCAATTCCCCAGGCTGCCGTGGTAAGACGCTGCCTGTGCTGGGAGAGCAGGCCGATCTCGAAAAGGTGGGCCAGAAAGGTAAAGACCACCGACAGTATAAGTATGCGCATGGCCGGGATCGCGGAGGCGTATTTGTGACCATAGACAAGCATAATTATATCGCTGCCAAAGAAAAAAGTGAGCGCCATAAGAGGCAGGCTCAGAATAAAAAGGACTTTGGCGGCATTCTCCATTATCAGTCCGCTATCATGTTTCCAGCTCGAAAGTACCGGGTAGAGCGCCATTACAATAACGGCTGAAACGGATTGCAATTGAATCAGCAAAACATTCGAGGCCTGAAAATATGCCACATCTTTCAGGGTGCCGAAGGCCTTTAACATGAAGACCCCCATCCTGATACTCGCTATGGCAAAAAATGTGGAAGCAGCGATAACCAGTGAATCCCGAACTATGACTTTAGACCGCACAAACTTGACAGGAACATGTTTAGAGGAGAAATTATTCCTGAATATTAAAATCGCAAGCAGGGCCTTGGCTATGTTGCCCACTCCCATTGCGGCAAAAACAGCCAGGAACCCGAGTTTGTAGTAGGCAACGGCAATAATACACAATAAGGTTATTATCTTTGAAAGAAAGGTTACAACCGTATTGTATTCCATTTTCTCAAAGGCCCTGAAGACCGAAAGGTAGACCGCGACATACATAGATATAAGCTCTGATAAGGAAAACAGAAACAGAGAACCAAGGGCCAATCTGCCGGTCAGACCCAACGGAATAGACATTATGATTATCAGAGAAAGGCTGATCCCGGCGAGTATCAGCCTCGCTCCTTTTACGTCCTCAAGGTATTTAAGGAGATGGTCCTTGTCGGCTGCTATGTCACGGACCATTACACGGTCGAGGCCGGCGCTGCAGAGCATCAGCAGGACCCCGGCAAAAGTCGTGATCAGCGTATAAAGTCCGAAGTTGTCGATATCCAGGTATCTCGCAAGGATCGCGACTGAAACAACCCCGGCGGAAATTTCTATCAATTTCTCCAGGAAGCCTACGATGGAATTCTTGGCTATCCTTGTCAGTAGACTGCTGCTGTTCATTAGTCTCTGTTCAGGACACCTTATTGAGTACTGCACCGGCTATGAATACGCCTGATTCATTCAGGTCCTCTATGGCCCATCTTATATTTTCGAGTTGATATTTTCCGGCTTCAACCACCAGTATCGCGGTATCGCTCTCTTTTGCCATCAAAAAGGGCTCCCTGCTTTTACTGAGAGGTGATGAATCAACTACGATTACATCAAATTCGCGTCTGGCAGCTTGCAGAAGATCCAGGAGATGCGGGGAATTTTTTATCAGCTGAATATTCTGCGGGCCCGTTATACCGGTCGGCAGGATATAGAGGTTGTCATCCAGCTTCCTGAATGCCGGGGTATTGTCTGCTTTGTTCTCCCTTGCTGCGGAGATGAAGTCAGCCAGCCCTTTTTCCACCTCTTTCTTGTCCTGGGTACGGCTGTAGGATTTTGAGAGGAAAGGCTCAGAAAGATTGAAATCAATAATAAGTGTCTTAAGGCCGCTTTTGGACAGCAACAGGCCCAGATTTGAAGCTATGACGCTCTTTCCCTCCTTTTCCCCATAGCTCGTTATGGTCAACATCCCGGGGTGTCTGTCATTGCCGCGGTTTTTTGCGTCAATTCTCATTGATAGCCATAAGTCGCCGACAGCGCCAAAGACAGCGGAAGTCTCTTTTGGAGGAAAGGGTTTGCCGTCTCTCACAAGGGGAATGGCGGCAAGAACTTTCTGCCCTGTCCATTCCTTTAATTCCCGCGGATTCTTTATTGTGTCGTCCAAGTATTCTGCAAAGAAAACTGAAATTACCCCCAAAAAACTTCCCATAATCAGGGCAAAGAGCAGCATCAATTTCTTTCTCGGGAAATATATATACCTGTTCCTGTCGCTTGCCGGTATTTGTGCCGCTTCTATGACCCTCATATTTGTGATGCTCATGGCCTTCAATACTTTCGCTTTTTCAAGATCGCTCAGAAGAGATGTATAAACACCTTGCATGGCACTACTTAAGCGCTGTAGCCGCGACAGCTCGATCTGTCTGGCCGGTATGTCTTTTAGTTCGTTTTTGATGGCAGCGATCTGTTCCAGGGCAGCCCTGACATCCGGGTGCTCCTCTTTCTTTTCTATGGACATCTTTACAAGAGACAACTCTGTAGTCACCAACTGGCTTGTATACGTAGTTGCCTTCTCATCCATGTTTATCGCCTTGTTATTAACTTTGTATTGCCTTAGAGTGTCTTCGGAATCTTCGACCATATTTTTAAGTCGCAAGCTCTCTTTAGTCAGGATGTCGACGGTCTTGCTTATGTCCTCTCTGTTCAGATTCGCCATCATTTCGAGAAACTTTGATGTCAATGAGACCGATATTTTTACAGCCAGCGCAGGGTCTCCTGAGAACCCGCTTACCTCAACTACATCAGAATCCGATACCTGCGCAACTCTCACTGCTGTTTTGTTGAAATACAGGTCCAGCATTCCGGACTTGAGAAGTTCAATGGGTGAAAGAGGGGCCCCGCTTCTCTTCCTTAGTTTTAAATCTTCTATCACGCTGTTCAGGGAGTCCCTGTTCGAGATCATGGCCCTGACTGTTCCGGCAACATTGTCGACTGTGGTGTAATCGAGTTTGCCCAAAGAGGAAGGAACAACGGAGCTGATGCTCGAAGAGACGTCCTGTGTCTTTATGAGCACTTTGGTCGTCGCCTTATAAACCCGGGTGGCGGAAAAAGCAAAAACAAGGGTAAGGAGCACTATGCCCCCTGCGACTCTATAGAACAGCTGCCTTCTACTCCAAAAAACGGCCCAATATTTCCTTAATTCCATATCTGTTTTCCCTTCCTACTTGGATGAGCCTGCTGGTATCGTTATCGTTGATGTAGTTGATTTGCCCTGGGCCGCTGCCTTAACCTGCGGCCATAAAATCATGGGGCTGGCAATAGTAGTCAGTGTTGAGAAAATTGCGTTGATGTGGCCCAATACAGACTCGACATCGGCTATAAATGTCGTAGGGGCATATACAATGTCTTCATTCTGCAGGACTATGTTCTGCTCAAGATCGCCTTTGAGGATATCTTTAATGTTGATTATCTTCAGTATTCCCTGCCTTACTACAACGATCTTACTCTCATTGGCAGTATTGGCAAGCCCGCCGGCCCTGCTGATGGCGTCCAAAATAGTCATGGGAACAGTGTAATTGAACGAACCCGGCGATTTGACCTCTCCCAGAACTATGACCCTTTTGTTGTCCCGCGCAACATAAACTATATCGCCGTTTTTCAGTTCGGGGTTCTGTGAAGTGTCTCCATTCTCAAGCGCCTTTTGAATATCAACAGCAATTAATTGGGGCTTGCCCTCGTCATCGTTCCGGATAACCACCACATTATTCTTGTTTGCATTGGCGGTGAGACCGCCGGACCTGGCGAGCAACTCGACCATATTCATGGGTGGATCAAAGGCTACTGCACCGGTGGATGCGACTTCTCCCATGACCATGACCTTCTGCTCTTTTTTGGGAACAAATACAATGTCACCCTTCTGCACCATTACGTTCTGGTTGACATCTCCCTTTTCCAAGAGCTGTTTCAGATTATATTTTTTCGATTCCACCCGGTCGCCTTCTTTTCTCATAATCGTGACAACTGTCCTGTCTGCATTGGCGCTAAACCCGCCGACCCTCGTAATGACTTCCAGAAGGGACATGGGTGAGTCGGTCATCTCCTTGTCCAGACCGACAAAACCCGGGCTGGCTACCTCTCCAAGCACCATCACTTTGTTTGTGTCTGTCGGCACATATACCAGGTCGTCCTTCATAAGCAAAATGTCCTGTGTCTTATCGCCCTGCAGGGCCTTCTTTATATTGAGATTCAGCACTGTCGAGCCGCCCGGCTGTTTTCTTACGACAAGCACATTTGTCCTATCTGCGCTGGCGCTGAATCCGCCTGCACGCGATATGATTTCGACTATGGTCGGCCGGCGGACAATTGATAAAACACCCTGCGTAGCGACGCTGCCCATGACAGTGATATTATTACTCTGATAGGATGTCAAGGTTATTATGACCTGCGGGTCCTTCAGGTATTTCGAAAGCCCTTTTGCGATACTGGCCCGCAACTCATACGCAGTCATGCCTGCGACCTGCATATCTCCCAGAAGAGGATATGTTATCTTGCCTGACGAGTCTATCTGCTGTGAATAACTGAGCTCGTCATTTCTGTAAACCTTTATGTCAAGCTTATCACCGGGACCGAGTACATAATCGGACAGATTATAATCTTCCGCTTTTCCAGACGGTTCAGAGGCATTAGTAACACCGGCGACAGAATATGTACCGGTGAACATGAATGTTACTATTATTGACAAGGCAATTATTCTTCTCATGAAACGTTCCTCCATAAAGCAACAATCCAAAATGCCATAAAAATAGTCAGAACATTAATATAACTTAATGTTCACGCCAGTTGCAAAACAACGCAAATGTCTAAAACGGGTCATCCGGCCCGTTTTGTCGCATAGAGTATCATCTCATCCCACTGGGGAATTGATACTATTTTATCGGCAAGACCGATTCTCTTAAATAGTTTCAGGAAAGACCAGCCTATTCTGAAAACCCGGCCCGCGTGGAACAACAATAGCCTCAGACTGACAACTTTGTGTGAAGACGTGATGTCCAGGACTTCGAAGCCCGTCTTTTTCAGCAGACTGTTCATTGTTGCCTTAGAGAAAAATACCAGATGGTCCGGAATAAGTACTGGAAACCATTTCTTGCCCATTAAGCGCGCTATCCAATGTCCTGCATCAGGAATTTCTATCATCAGCAATCCATCTTCTTTTAATATCCTGTGGGCCTCGTCAATTATTTCCGCGGGGTTCCAGAGGTGCTCGATGGTATTGATCAAAACTATCACGTCAAAATAATTTGACGGGAATTTCGTCTCCAGAAGAGTTGTGTTGTAAAGATTGGCGCCCGGCACAGCCTTTTTCAGTTCCGGGAATATATATTCCGAAGGTTCAACACCGTAAAGCTCAAAGCTGCCGGATGAACATGCGGACAAGAAAGCGCCCTCAGCGCAGCCGACATCCAAAAGCCTGCCTGTCTTTTTGTACTGCTCTATTTTTCTGATCTTGTTCCGGAAGTGTTCAGCTTTGATCAACGCTTCCCTTGACATCATGTCCTCCAGGCACTGGCCCGAGCTCCCCTCCATCTTACTGAACAGCTGTTTTAACTTTTCATCCCTCTCATCTGCCTTATCAAAGTCCATGAAATTCAGAATATGATTTCTCGGATTTACCTGTAACAGCCCGCACGCGTCACAGGTAACAATATGGTTATTGGTCTTCTTAATATAATACTTC
>JADFXI010000087.1 GCA_015233655.1 Nitrospirota bacterium
CTTCCCGCTGCATATACCAGGATCAGATACTATTCTTTCAGTTATTTTATACATGGCAAACCTCCTATAAATCTTTCCCATATCATAACAAAGTCAAATGATTCTCGCCTCATTTCAGTGTAGCAAATTTGTAGCAGAAAATATCCGAAAGGGAAGAAAACACGGGTTGGGATCACCAATCCATTCAAGGAGTCATGTCATTATCCTTGCTATATCTCTGCGTTTTTATTCTTCAAGCTGCCCTGGTACAATTCATACTCAAGTAGCCTGCATTCTATCGCGCCGTTAAAAAATGGAACCCTTCGCTTTGCTCTTAGTCCCACCTTCTTTGCCAGGTCGAGATTTCCGGTAAAGAGATAACCTGTATATCCCCTGCACTTCTGCTTAAAGAAATCGCCGATCCCCTTGTAGACACTCTCAAGCTCTTTGATCTTTCCCATTCTTTCTCCATATTCCGGATTGAGCATTACAGTCCCCCTTCCCCCGGACCCTACATCGGGGATTGGGGTCTCGGAATAATCACAAACAGCGAATTCCACCAGATGCCCCACACCGGCTGTAGCGGCATTTTTCTTTGCCGCCTCAACAGCCTCTATCCTGATATCGGTGGCAATAATCCTGCAATCCAGTGCCTTCTTTGCTGCTTTTTTTGCTTGCAAACGCAGATCGTCCCATAGAGATTCATTAAAACCCCTGATATGCATGAACCCGAAATTGTCCCGTAACAGTCCGGGGGCTCTGTTCAGTCCTATCAGGGCTGCCTCTATGGCAAGGGTGCCGCTGCCGCACATGGGATTGATGAAGTGGCCGCTGCTGTTTTGGCCGGATGCCTGAACAGACATCCAGCCTGTTGCCTGTATAACGGCAGCCGCAAGAGTTTCCTGCATGGGCGCCGTCAGGGGGAGCTTTCTATACCCGCGCCGGGAGAGGGGTTCTCCCGAGGTGTCTATATACAGAGAGCATAGGTCGTCTTTCCAGTACAGATTTACCACTGCCCTGTCCTGATCGGGACCTGAGTCAGGACGCTGCCCGCACTTTTCCAAGATCCTGTCGACAATGGCATCCTTGCACTTTACATTTGCAAAGCGCGAATCCCTGATTGTCGGGTTGTCAACGCTGGAGGTAACGCAGACATATCCGTCCGGGGCTATATATTCCTCCCATGGAATTTCCGACACTGCCTGATAAAGGGCCTCGGCATCAGGCGCAGAGAATTCACGTATGAGAAAAAGGACACGATGAGCAGTGCGCAGAAAAAGGTTGAGCCGGAGAGTGTCGTCCATAGTCCCCTCCGTCGCTATCCCGGCAATGGTTTCGCCGAGCACGGGGAACCCAATGGCAAGAAGTTCCTCCCTCAAATACGGTGGGATCCCCTTTGCACATGTAATCATAATCATGCTTTTTTTCATGCCGTCACTTTCTTTTTCTATCTGAGGCATCTTTCCGGGCTGTGACAGTGATGATAAAATTCTCGGGCTTCAGTTCAGGGTTCTTCTCAAGCTCCTCAACAAAAACGGTTATTGCCTTTTGCATAAAGGCAGAGAATTTTACTCTGCCTGGTAATGCAAGAATCCTTTGACGCGTATCTTCGTCGACCGGCGCAGTATACTTTGCCATATATGTATCCAGGTCATGTTGATAGATGTATCAACTTGACATCCTCCTTTGTCTGGTTTTATGAGGTTTGATAGAAACCCGACGCCAACGCGATCCGGTCACTACCATTGCCTTCTGATACTCTTTTCCCTTCATGTCCCTCTCGACGAAAAGGTCCTCACCGGTAAAAGGGTCCTTCCCCGTATAGTACATCAGCGTAGAATAGGTAGATGGAAGGGGTGTGAATATTTGCACCTGTTCCGGCGTAATCCTCAATTCCTGGGCTGTAAAGACCCTGAGCTTGTCCATGGCCCGGGCATCGCATCCCGGATGAGCAGCCATGAGGTAATAGGTAAGGAACTGTTTTTTTCCTATCTTTTTATTCAGCGCATCGAAATCTTTCTTAAAGAGCTGCAGATATTTTTTGTCAGGCTTTCCCATCCTCTTCAGGACGGCCTCCTCTGTATGCTCCGGCGCGATTTTTAGCTGTCCGGAAACATGATGTTCGACAACATCCTCCAGGTATGCCGCGCCGCATACCGTGTCTCGCAAGACCATATCATACCTAATGCCCGATGCGATAAAGACTTTTTTTATCCCCGGGACACCCCTGAGTGCCCGCAGGAGCACCCTCTGCCGCGAATGGTCCACCTTCAGTTGCTTGCACTCGGGATACAGGCAGCGTTTATTCTTGCAAGTTCCCTTGCTCAGTTTTTTGTCACATTCGATACCGTACATATTAGCGGTAGGGCCACCAACATCAGTTATATAACCTTTGAAACCGGCAACTTGCGTTAAAGCTTTAGCTTCCCGCAGGATGCCGGCCGCGCTGCGCGAGGTGATTGTCTTGCCCTGGTGGACTGTAATGGAGCAGAAGTTGCACTCTCCGTAACAGCCCCGGTGGGTTGTGATAGAGAACTTAATCGTGTCCAGCGCGCGTACCTCTCCCTGCTTCTTGTAATGAGGATGCACATCCCGCTCAAAGGGCAGATCGTAGATTGCATCCAGCTCTTTTTCAGAAGGATTGTAGGCGGGCGGGTTCTGTATGAGATAGCGGCTATCCTGCTGCTGGCACAACCCACGGGCAGTAAGGGGATCATTATTTGCATAGAAAAGTTGGAACATTTCAGTAAATTTTGATTTGTTCTCCTTTACACTCTCATAAGACGGCAGCAGAATATGCCCCTCTTTGGGCTCCTTCGCTCTATAGCATATCCCCCGTATATCCTGTACATTCTCCTCTTGTTCAAGCCTCCGGGCGATTTCGAGGACCGCCTTTTCTCCCATGCCGTATACGAGAATATCGGCCTTTGAGTCGAATAGCAGCGATCTCCGCACAGCATTATCCCAGTAGTCATAATGAGCTATTCTGCGCAGGCTTGCCTCGATTCCCCCAAGGACAAGCGGTTTTGTGTTCTTGAAGTGTCTCCGTATAAGATTAGCATAGGCTATAGTGGCGCGGTCAGGTCTTCGGGTATTCTCCCCTCCGGGAGTGAAATCATCGCTGTGTCTCCTCTTCTTCAGGGCAGTGTAGTTAGCAACCATGGAATCTACAGAGCCTGCCGTAATGCCCCAGAACAGGCGCGGCTCTCCAAGCCTCGTGATGTCCTCGCCGCTTTTCGCATCAGGCTGCGCAATAATTCCCACTCTGTATCCGGCCCCGGCAAGGACATGCCCAATAACAGCAACACCGATATGAGGACTGTCGATATAGGCATCACCTGTAACAAGAATTATGTCCAGGCTTTCCCAACCGCTCTTTTTCATCTCTTCCAGCGTTGTCGGCAAAAACATGCCTTCTCTCCTCTATCCCCAGGTGGTCCCGTTGTTGCGGACCATCGCACATGTTCTATCTAAAATATTTTGTCTTCTCTCCAATGCCCTGCTCCGCATCATTGTACCACAGTCAAAGCAGTACTGAGCGTTTATAAAACGGCTGGGTCGTGAGGACAAAAAACAACGCGCGACAACGCCACTGGTCCTTGAGAGGGTTTAATTTTCGCTTTCATTCGGCTAATATAAAGAATTATTAACAAGGTACGGAGGAAATGATGAATAGCTCTGAAGCAGATGGCACAAAATCCATAACTGTCTATGCTGCAATTGTAATGACGTTTAGTTGCCCCCATTGCAACGAGCCTGTAGGAATAGAATCCAAAGCTGTTCCCCGTGATGATTTCAACGCTGTATGCCCGAAGTGTAATAAAAGCTTCCTCCTGAAGCTTAACCAGAGGCACTCTTATCGGAAAGAAGTTTCCATCCCTCTATCATATTCGCTCTTTGATATAGATACTCCATCAGACAGAAGGGCAAAAAAAGGGACGATGGTCGACATTTCAAAGGACGGAATGAGCATCAAGGCGGACATGAACAAATTTTCAGAGCTTTATGAGAAAGTGGGGAATAGCTTGTTATTGCTTTTTTCGCTGCCTCCCAAAGAAGACATGTTGAAGGTCAGGGGGGAAATTATCTCTGTGACTATCGGCAGGGACAAGAGTTTTCAGATGGGGATTAAGTTCCTGACTTACGGTGAGCACCCTAGTAAGGCAATTGGTTTCTTCCTTATGCCATAAAGATTCAAGGAAGAGGGGCTTACGGCTCTGTCAATTTAACAATTTGACCTGCAAGCCCCATCTTCCTTTGTTTATGGGCATTCAGCATTCTGACTTCAGCTTCTTCAGCCGTCTTTCTTCATGGCAGCTATGAGTTCATCCCTCATATTCTCCCATTTATCTGTCGGAACCTGGCAGGTACCGACGGCTTTGTGGCCTCCTCCGCCGTATTTGAGCATCAGCGAGCCGACATTTGTTTTTGAGGTCCGGTTGATGATGCTATGACCACAGGTAAAGACCATGTTCTGTTTTTTAACGCCCCAGATGATGCGCATTGATATGTTCTGATCAGGGAACAGAGCGTATTCCTTGAAGCGGTTTCCGGAGAGGATTTCTTCAACGTTATGAAGATCAATAATCAGGACATTCCCGTCAACCTTGCTGTTGGCTTTGATCATCGCCTCATATGCCGTTTCCTGCTCATAGTACCGCACAACGCGTTCCTGGACATCGGATTTCTTGAGGATCTCTTCAACATTCAGTCCACGACAATATTGAATCATGTCTTCCATGAGCTTATAATTCGAAATCTTGTAGTCCTGATACCTTCCCAGTCCTGTACGGGGGTCCATAACAAATGAAAGCAATATCCAGCCCTTGGGATTCGCAATATCATCTGCCGACAGATTTCCGCTGTCGCTTCTATCAACCGCATCCATCAATCCGTTTTTGTCATACTTGGAAAACTTTGCCGCGCCGCCATAATAATTGTATATGACTCTGGCACAGCTTGGGGCATCATCAACTTTGCCTTTAAATTCGACATTCGGCCCCAGCCGTTCCACTTCGCTGGAATGATGATCAAACCACAGGCCGCACCCAGGGACGTACGGGATGTTCGCCAGAACATCATCTGTGCCTACCTGGACTTTGCCGTCCTGAATGTCCTTGGGATGAACAAACTTATACTCATTCACCACACCGGCGTCTACCAGCAAAACCGCACACACCAGGCCGTCGAAGTCCGACCGCGTTAATAGTCTCATAATTTGATCCTCCTATAACAATTTATTCCATTTTCCAACCTCATGAGTACTGAATTATCATTCATTGCAGCCTATAAATTCAAGAAGATTCTTGAGACGGCTTGCGGCTTGGCCTGAGAAGAAATGTTATTAAAACAAATGTTATTATTGAGTGTGTTAAGTGCGTTGCGCACTACCTCAAAATAAGGTACTTCAGGACCAATGGAAGATAAAACGGCGGTATTGCAGGACATATTTCGCGTGGGGTTGAGACTGTCCGTTCAACCTGACACCACTTATGAAAGGAACATTCCTGAAGGCAACAAAAAGATCATAGAGTATTTCCAATGCATGTTAGATGTATGCCAAAGAAGAGTGCCGTCATAGAGCTTTTCCTGACATTATTGTGCAGATTCGAACGGAAGCCTATATGAGCATTATCAACATGCGTCCGCCTATAATTGCAATTGTTTTAACTCTGCTTGCTGCCTCTCTTCATTGGGGCCTGCACATCGGGGAAACCGTATGGTTCTCAATGCCCTGGGCGGGGGTATTGCTTGGTATAGCCGGGTTTCTCGTTATGATGTGGGCTTGGTCTCTATTCAAGCAGCAAGACCTCGCTCTCTGCCCAACGGCAAAGACTGAGCATATCACAACAAAGGGGCCCTTTCGCTTCACCCGCAACCCTATGTATCTGGGCATGGTCCTGATCATGCTGGGGTTATCGCTTTACTTCGGCACGCTGCCGTTCTACATATCTGCAACCGTTTTTTTTGCGGTCCTTAACATTGTGTTCTGTCCTTACGAGGAGAATAAATTGGCGGAAGCGTTTGGAGACGAATACATGCATTACAGGACCAGGGTGCGGCGCTGGCTTTAAATGTGAGGCAGGAAGCGCCTGCTTCCTGCCTCAGTAATCTACGGATGTAATCCTATTCTACCGCGCAGAGAGAGAAATGTAGGTCGTTGCCCCGTTTCTGAAGACAAGCAACAGGATGTCCTGCCCGGACTTGATCCGTGACACTATGGACTCATAGTCCTTCATGCCGTTTATCTTCTTTCTGTTGACCTCCATAATGACATCGTGGGCCATTAAAAGTCCGCTTGCCGGACTGCCATCCTCAATGTCTGTCACGACCACGCCGGTTACACGATTCGGAATGTCCATGCTTTTCTTGACATCAGGTGTCAGTCCCTGGACAATGACTCCTTTTAAAATGTTGTCGAAATCTCCATGGGCTTTTTGTATCTCAGTCGGCAATTCGGCAATAGTAATCTCTAACTGTTGCTTCTTGTCGTCACGCATTATTTTCACTGCAACCTTCTTGCCGGGTGGAGTGCCAGCCACGCTATTCCTGAGAGTTGAAGGGTCGCTAACATCCTTGCCGTCATACTCGATTATGACATCCCCCCTCTGTAATCCGGCCTTTTCAGCAGGGCTGTCTTCAACAACGTCTGCCACCAGGGCGCCTTTTTCATCCTTGATCCCGAACTGTTTTGCAAGGTCCTGTGTAACAGGTTGTATGGAAACTCCCAGCCAGCCCCTCACAACTTTCCCTTTATTGATAAGGTTATCCAGTACAACCTTCGCCATGCTGCTGGGTATGGCAAACCCTATTCCCTGATACCCTCCTGACGTGCTGAAAATAGCGGTGTTGATCCCTACAAGTTCACCTCTCACGTTCACGAGCGCTCCGCCTGAGTTGCCGGGATTTATTGCCGCATCGGTCTGAATGAAATCTTCATAATCCGCTATGCCCACATTCGCCCTTCCCGTTGCGCTTACAATGCCGGATGTGACTGTCTGGTTCAACCCAAAGGGGTTCCCGATCGCGATTACGGTTTCACCCACTTTCAGTTTTTCCGAGTCACCCAGTTTGATCACAGGGAGATGGTCGGAACCAATCTTTATAACTGCGAGGTCTGTTTTCGGATCAGTGCCAACAACCTTTCCCTTGAATTCTCTCTTGTCGGATAATCGCACCGTAATCTCATCCGCATCCTTGATCACATGGTTATTGGTGAGAATGTAGCCGTCTTTGTCCACTATCACCCCGGACCCAAGACTCGACTGTTTATGTTCTCTCGGAATTCCAGGATGGCCGAATCCATCACCAAAGAACCTCCTGAAAAAAGGATCATCCGGGAAAGGCGCCTGAAAGCCGGGGGCTTTTATATTTTTTGTCGAAGATATATTTACTACCGCCGGTTTCACTGCAGCTGTAACCTCTGCCATGGCCTGGCTTGTTTTTGAAAGGATATCTATGGCCTCTTTTGATATGGCCGTCTCTTGTCCGAATGCCTTGGAGTGCCAATTGAAACTCGAAGATATGACGAGACCCGATACCAGGCCTATCAGTATAAGTGCAGCTCCATAAATTAAGTGTTGTTTATTCTGTGTCACCTACATCCTCCTTTAGTTTTTTCAAATTGAATTGGCCGGTATGGGTACTTGCATCAAGCTTTCTCTATGCCGGCCGTGGACCTTTTCTATTCAACTTTTACAGCAATCTTCTTCGTTTCCGCTACAGCCTTGGATGTCTTTGGCAGTCTTATGCTGAGCACGCCCTTCTTGAACGTGGCCTCAGCCTTGTCCGTCTCAATCTCTGCCGAAAGAGGGACCGTTCTGCTGAACGAGCCGTAGGACCGCTCCATACGGTAATAGTCCCTGTCCTTCTGCTCTCTCTCTTCCTTTTTTTCACCTCTGATTGTCAGCGCGTCTTTATTCAGAGATACGTCTATGTCTTTCTCATCCATGCCAGGAAGCTCGGCAGAGACCCTAATCTCCTTGTCATTTTCCGTCACGTCCACTCTGGGCGTAAAAGTGCCTAAACGGCCTTCAAACGGCTCCATATCAAAGCCGCGGAAAAAGTTGTCGAACAGTGAGTCCATCTCGCGTCGCAGCAGTGAAAAAGGGTTATCGTCATCATGTTTGACCGGAACACTTCTCTTTCCAAAAGGCATAAGGCTTTTGATTGCCATGATAAACACCTCCTTTTAGCGTTTAATAACAATGCATTGAGTATATTAGCACTCGTCAATGAAGAGTGCTAATAAAAATAATTATCATATTTTGGGGGTGCTTGTCAAGCGCCTTTTAAATGTCGGATTTGAAAGGGCGAATTTGCTAGGTATTTGACCGGGGATCTTTCCTGAAGGAATATATCAGGTCAGGCTCGTTTCTGCTGAAATACTTGAAGAGCAGCATAGTCACTACACCTTCAAACACTCCAAATATCAGGAAATGCTCAAGCGCCATAGCAGGCAGTGCTATAGAAAGAGGGTACGGCGCATACAGCGGTCTTCCGTCTGCTGCATGAGCTATTATCGGCTGAATCCCCAATTCGACCGCTGCTGTGACAGAAGCTACGGATAAACCCAGGTGCCCCGATAAAAAGGCGGCTATAGATACCCTTCTGCCGCTCGTGGCAGTCCCCCGGACCAGCGAAAAAGTCCAGTAGGACACAAAGGGCATTACAATAGCCATGTTGAAACAGTTGGCCCCAACAGCAGTTATTCCGCCATCACCAAAGACGATGGCTTGAATTATGAGAACAGTAGATACGGCGATCACTGCGGTCCACGGCCCCAGAAGGACAGCTATTATCCCGGCCCCCACTGCATGGCCTGTGGTCCCTCCGGGGACGGGAATGTTGAACATCATAATCAGAAAGGAGAATGCCGCGGCCATCGCCAGATAGGGGACATACTTCGAGGAAAGGGTCTTTTTGATCTTCCTCAAGGCCGCTCCCCAGAAAACTACTGCGACTCCATACAGCGGTATATACGTTTGCGGACTTAAATACCCATCCGGTATATGCATTCTAAAACGTTACAACCTTATCACTCTCTTTTACCAGGTCATGCAAGTCTTTCATTGACGAGAGAGGACACATTTCCGAACCTTCAGAGTGGCGGATTTTCAGACAAGAGCCGCAGGCGAAGATCTTCCCGCCATTTTCAAACAGCGATCTTATCTGTTCGCTGACTTTAAATTTATCAGTGTCGATGGATTCACACTCTACACCCTTCGCAAGCAAAAAAACCTTGACCTCATCCCCTTCCTTCAAGGAAAAATTTGCAAACCGGAAGGCGTTCCATACTGTCTCAGGGTCGTTTGAACATATTACAATTCCCAACTTCATGTCTCGACCTCCTTCATCGTTTAGCTAATGGGACATACCTGCTTTTGCCCTTCAGCGAAGAAACATACGAGGGCCTTATGATTCTTCCCTGAATGATTTCCTCGATCCTGTGCGCGCACCAGCCGGAAACCCTCGACATGGCGAATATTGGGGTGAAGAGTTCTTTCGGTATCCCCATGCACTGATAAACAAAGCCTGAGTAGAAGTCAACATTTGTACAGACGACTTTGCTTTTTTTCTCTCTCACGAGCCGTGGGGCCAGTCTTGCAATTCTTTTATAAAGCCCGAATTCTCTCTCCCGCTTACTCATTTCAGCGAGTTTTTCGGCACATCTTTCCAAATATATTGCCCGCGGGTCTGATATGGTGTACACAGCATGTCCCAAACCGTAAATCTTGCCCGATTTGTCTCCTGTCTTTTTATCCAGGATCATTTCAAGGTACTCTGTAACGGCTTCGTCGCTCTCCCAATCGTCGAGTTTCTTTTTTATGTCATCAATCATCCTGATAACAGCCTCGTTGGCGCCACCATGAAGATGGCCCGAAAGCGAGCCGATGCCGGCGCAGAGGGCCATATAGGTGTTGGCGCCGGAGGACGAGACGCACCTTGTTGAGAAGGTCGAGTTGTTGCCGCCTCCGTGCTCAGCATGAAATATCAGCATAGTGTCAAACAGCTCTGCCACAAATCTTTCCGGATGTTTGCCCGAAAGCAGGTAAAGAAAAATTTCCGCTGTGCTCAAGTTCGGCTCAGGCTCCACCAGTTTTTTAAGGTTCCTTTTCTGCATCAAAGTCTTCTGGTAGTTGTAAGCTATGATTGTCGGGAACTTTGCTATTATATCGATGCATTGCCGCGTTATGTCTTTCATATCCAGAGAGTTCGAGTGCTTGTCAAAAGCATGCATCGAAGAGACGATAGTGTGCAGCGAACCCATCTGATCGTCATGCGGAGGCAGGCTCAGAATCATTTCTTTAATTTCTTTAGGAAGCGGCCGTCTCTTGCCGAGCGCGTGCGAAAAGCCTTTCAGGTCCGGCTCGGCGGGCAACTCTCCTGTCAAAAGCAGATAAACGGTCTCTTCAAAACCGAACCTGCTGTCCCCTTCCTTGCCGGCAACCAATTCCTCGACATCATAGCCGCAATAGAAAAGCTTTCCCGGTATAGGATTGACCTTTTCGCTGCCGTCACCGCTGATGACTTTCTCTGACCCTATCACCTGTCCCTTGCTGGTTATGCCGACAAAAACACCGGTACCATCCTCATTTCTAAGTCCGGGTTTTATGTTCTTCTCTTTGACGATCTTGGGATCAAGCCTGTCATGCCGCAGAGCGAGCGTTTCAACTTTTTTCAATACGTCTTCCATGGTCTCTGCCCCTGAAATAATTTATTAGACATCTCTTTGAATATGAATAATTATTATAATTCGAAAGAATGGAAAACTACAAGGTTTACAAAACTACGACAATCTTTGAAGATTGGGCGGGGTTGATGCATCCCCCGCCCATATATGTTTACTTTGAACAACAAGCCGGCATGCCGGAAAGCAGGTCCACAACATCTTTCGCCGCAGCGTCAAGCCTGTGGGTCTCAGCCATCATGGCGTTGTTCATCTTGATTCCCTTTTCATGCATTTCTTTCATTGCCCTGCTATCCATGACTTCAGCCAAAAGCTTGAGGGCATCAGACATCATCATTTTACCGTGTTCCACCGAATCCTTATCCACGTCTTTAGCCATGCCCATCTGACCGAGCATTGACATATTGGCCCCTTCTGCAGCCATTCCGAGGGCATGATTAATAAGTATATGCATGTGGTGCATAGTCATCATTTCTCCCGATATATCGCCTTCCATATTCATACTGTCGAGCATATTTATGACCTTCATAATTGCGTCGCCCAACTTGTGGGTGTATTTCATAAGAGGGTCGTCGCCATGGCCGGCCTTATGCAATCCTTTCATGGCATGCCCGCCCATAGCGTGTTCGACAAGCTCCTTGCCGCCCGCAAGCATTTGACGGCCATGCTCAAGCATCACGGGGTCGAGAGACGGCGTCATTTTCATCCCTGCCAGCATCATCAATGTTGAGCCCTCAGCCGCCATCTGAAGTCCGTGATTCATCATCGTATGCATATGATGCAGATCCATGACGGCGCTCTTGCCGTGTTCATGTTTCATTTCTTCGGCATTGGCCGGCCCAAAAATAAAGAGAGACAGGACAGACGTCAAAATAATTGCTATGACCGTAAATCTTGTTCTATCTTTCATGTAATTTCCTCCTTGCCGCATGCTATAAGTGTTTATTAAAAATTATAGCAACAGATTTCAATATGTCAACGACGACACTAAACTTCTACATGTAACAGTAAGTTAGTGCAAGATATAGCGCAGATAGTTATGTGATGCTGGAACCGGATGCTGCGGAGTCCTTGCCAAACCATTTAAGCTTGGGGACTTGAGCTATGAGGTACAATAAAAAAGTGTGTAAATAGAAAGCAGGCGGTGTATCCTAAATCTTAATAATGTTGACCGCGAAATCAACAAAGAAAAAGGAGACACCACCATGGGAAAGGGTATCACTGAGGCAGCGAAGCAGTCAAGCAGGACGTATGAAATGTTGGAGGGAATGGTAAGGTTGAAGGCCCAGGAGTACATTCAGGACATACTTGAAGAAGAAGTCGAGGAATTTCTTGGCAGGAAGAAATCCGAGAGAATGAAAGTCGTCGATGGCACCAGGGGATATCGAAATGGTTATGGCAAGCCAAAGAAATTTGCATTGATGAACGGCACGATCACAGTGCAGCGGCCTCGTGTAAGGGGCACCGATGATCACTTTGAAAGCAAGGTCATGCCTTATTTCAAACGCCGGACGAAAGAGGTAGGTGAACTTTTGCCGGAGTTGTATCTGCATGGTCTGGCCAAAGGTGATTTTAATCTGGCTCTACGCGGACTGCTGGGAGATGGAGCGCCATTGTCGGCGTCATCGATAGACCGGCTGAAAGCGAAATGGGAACTGGAATATGAAGAGTGGAAGGGTCGGGATTTATCAAACCTTGAAGTAGTGTATCAGTGGGCCGACGGCATATACGTAAAGGCCGGACTTGAAAAAGATAAAGCGGCACTTCTTGTAGTAATTGGAGCACTCACCAACGGCAAGAAAGTATTCCTTGCTTGTGAGAGCGGCTATCGTGAAAGCAAGGAATCCTGGAGCGGAGTTCTACGGGATCTAACAGCTAGGGGCCTAAAACTTGGCAGCGTGACGATTGCCGACGGGCACCTTGGAATATGGTC
>JADFXI010000088.1:0-466 GCA_015233655.1 Nitrospirota bacterium
GGCATGAATACTTCAAGACCTCCTTTTGACAATCTGAATATAAGGCGGGCTGTAGCTTGTGCCATCGACACCGGCAAAATCCTAAGAACGTTTTAAGAAAACAGGGGAAGGCCCGCCACAGGGCCAGTTCCTGATGTCCTAAGGGCATGGCAGATTGACCAAGAGAGTCGTGACGGTATTAGCTACGATCCGGCCAAGGCCAGGGAGATCATCAATAATGAGGGCTTGACCGGCCTTAGTGTGAATCTATATATAACTGCTGACCAGGATGTTGTAGACCTAGCGGAAATTATTCAGTCATACCTGTCAAAAGCCGGCATTAGAGTTGTCATCAGACAGCTTGAGTGGAATGCCTTCAGGGAGGCAGTTAATAAGGGTGAGCCGGAACTGTTCTGGTTGAGCTGGTGGGCTGACTATCCTGACCCTGAGAATTTTCTCTTTCCTCTGTTCCATTCATCCAATATAG
>JADFXI010000088.1:522-12425 GCA_015233655.1 Nitrospirota bacterium
TCTCTTAATGAACGCGACAGGAATTCATATTACAAAAAGGCCGAGGAGTCGATCATCAAAGACATTCCAATAGTATCCTTTTGGCACAGGACGGATTATCTGATAATGCAGCCGCGGATCAAGGGTTACAAAGTCCAGCCTATTTATACGATGGACAAAGGGATGGAAATTGACAATTCAGGAGAAATTGTTCCTTAAAGCTGAATGCAGACTAAGGGATGTTACACAACCACTGGCGTACCCACGTTGCCAAACATTAGGTACTTCCTGGTAACGCTCATATTTTTACCATGTTATAATTGTGCAGAGTTCGAACGGCAATCATGAGACAAATATCGGATACAACTAAAATGCCAAAAAAACCGAAAGAGTACGACTCTGGCAAATTAAATTACGGAACAGTGCGCTATGGAAGATAAGGCAGAGGATTTAGAAAACATCTATCGTGAGTTTTATCCAAAAATTGTCGGGTATTTGAAGCGGCTTGTCGGCGATCATGAGGCTGAGGATGTGACGCAGGAGGTCTTCCTGAAGGTAAACGCGTCCCTTGAAACTTTCAGAGGTGAGTCGCGTCTGTCAACATGGATTTACAGGGTTGCAACGAATACGGCAATAGACCATCTGAGAAAATCTTCGCCCGGTCCAGAGGCGCTCATGGCTGGCGGCCTTGCCGAGGACGAATCCTTTACGGGGGAAGAGGCCACGGCGGCGGAAGAAAGCACCCCCTCCCTTGATACACATCTGATCCGAAAGGAAATGAACATGTGTATTCGAAGCATCGTAGAGGCATTGCCTGAAAATTATCGGACCGTGATTGTCTTGAGTGAACTGGAAGAGTTCACGAATACGGAAATAGCCGATATCGTAGGTGTGTCTTTGGAGGCAGTGAAGATTAGACTTCATCGCGCAAGAGCGAGGCTCAGGAAAGAACTTGAGGCCCAATGTAATTTCTACCGTGATGATCGCAATGAGCTTGCCTGCGACCGTAAGACCGTTTCTTTAAACGTCCTCAAAAAATAGGTGTATCCTTTTCCTCCTTTCCTTCGTCTATATCATCAGAAGGGATAAAATCTAAGGGTAAAGACGGAGGAGACACCGTGGATAGAAAGATGGAAGAGATGATAGCATTAGGCGCTGCATATGCCGTGAATTGCCAGCCGTGCATGGAGGTCCACAAACGGCTGGCAATCGAAGCCGGATTGACCGAAATAGAAATGCGGGCGGCAATTCAAGTTGCCGAAGCCGTAAAGACAGGTGCTTATGGCAAGGCCAAACAATCTGCAAGTACTTTGTTCGGCGAAGTAAAAGAGGAGAGATGTTGCCCCGCTGGAAGCGAATGCTGCCCATAAATAGGGAAAATAGAAGCAATGTTCAGGAGAATACAGCTATCTGTAAGAAAAGATGCCTGCCTTATCCCGCTACTGGAAAAAACGCGTGAATATGCTGATATCTACATCTTGGCAAGAAGGAGACAGAAGGGCTGCGACGGTATGGGTGAGTTGGCTATGGTCAAAGAAGAGTTCGGTGCTTCGCTTGACGGTTTGATAAATTATTGCCGGAGTAAAGGGTACATAGACAGCGATATCCAATATGAG
This sequence comes from Nitrospirota bacterium, assembly GCA_015233655.1. Taxonomy (GTDB): domain Bacteria; phylum Nitrospirota; class Thermodesulfovibrionia; order Thermodesulfovibrionales; family Dissulfurispiraceae; genus JADFXI01. Next base: position 2,118 of record JADFXI010000088.1, read on the forward strand.
ATCGATTCTGTGGCTGATGAACTTGCCGGGATGCTTATGGAAGATGAAGCCGGACGCCCGGGTTAAAAGCCCGGGGGTTCGGGGCCGTAACATGCCCGACATTGACCTTCAGCCAAGTTTTTGTAAAGAGATAGGGGAAGACCATGAAAAAAATGTCAGACGCGAACTTTAGTGATTTTGAAAATCTATTTAATTCGGTGATAAAAATAAAAGGGCTTGATACCGCTGAAGAGTTAGCTCAGGCGTTTATTGATATTATTTATGAATATTTTCAGGAATCCCTCGTGCTATTAAGGCTTTTTTCATCAGTTCCCTATTCCGCATTGTCCATACAGGACCAAAAACTTGTCGACAAAAAAGCAAATGATTCAGGAACGGCGCATCTTTATAATGACGGAACACCCATTCTAACCTTGTTGGGAACCAGGGGGCAAAAGTCCGATTGGAACGAACGTCAAAAGTCCCGGGGGTTTCGGTGTATTCCATTGGCATCGAGCAAATATGTTGCCTCTTTGTCAATGTTGTCCATGCAGTTTAGGGAAATGAAATTTGATTTCGGATTATGTGATAAATGGGATACAATGATTGTTGCCAAAGGCCGTGCGGATGAGTATTCCGGGATGCTATACGTTAATCATGCCGGTATTGATAAAGACGAACAAGGCAGGATGATCGTTCCACATCAGGCATTTGTCGCTGAAAACAATATCAAGACCGTCCTGGGTTTCGGAGGTGGCTATTCTAATCACCCTACAATCGTGACCTTTTTTGCATTCACAAATGAAATCCTGAACAAACCGATGATGAAGCCCTTCGCATCCTTGTTAGAAACTTATATATCGCTTTCTAAAGAATTTGTAGGAAATGGACGCATCCTCTTGTAAATGCAAACAATCGGCTGGTGCTGATACGCTCCGCTCCCATCACAGCCTTGGCCGTTATTGCATAATTTTTTCTGGAATATTCAATTGTTTCGATTGACCACAACTATCGACTCGTCGGTGTTAAAAACGCAGGCCAAAACATCCCCATGTCCATACTTGAACATGCCATAGTTTTTCATTACATACATTAAAATTTTGACCCGCTACCGCTTTTTCAGATTTTTTGCGAAACCAACACATTTTATAATAGAATACGATTTTAATGTTATAGGTGGGAAGGTAGTGAAGAACAAATTAATACTGGGTGAGTTTGAATTGTTCTGGCTGGACGGGGGCCTCTGCCAATTTGACGGAGGCACTATTTTCGGGGCTGTTCCTAAGGTCTTATGGGAAAAGAAGTACCCGTGTGACCAGGAGAATTATGTCTTTCTCACGGCGTCACCTATTCTGGTGAAAACACCCCGGTCTCTTGTCTTAATAGAATCCGGCCTCGGAAATAAACTCACCGATAAACAAAAAAAAATTTTCCGGCTTCGTGAGGAGTGGCGTGTCCCGGAGGATTTGAAGTCTCTCGGGTTCGACAGGCAGGACGTGGATTACGTCATATTGACACACTATGACTGGGACCACTCTTCGGGTGTAGTAATGCAGGACAGCGAGCGACTGGCCCTCACGTTCCCTAACGCAAAACATTTAGTTCAAAAAACTGAATGGGAAGATGCGTTAAATCCTAACAGGAGGTCTATCAATACCTACTGGGATGTTAACATCGAAACGTTGAAACAGAGCAAAAACCTGGAACTGGTGGCTGGAGACGCTGAAATAGTGAGTGGAGTAAGCGTATCTCTTACAGGAGGACATACCGGCGGACACCAGATAGTTATCATGAGATCAGGAGGCGAAGAAGCCCTTCACCTGGGGGACCTTCTTCCCCTGCATGTTCATTTCAATCCGTTGTGGCTGACTGCTTATGACAATTTCCCGCTCGATACCATCAGGATGAAAGAACGGCACGAAAAGATCGGTCTCGCCGCGAACGCCTGGTTCACATTCTATCATGACCCCTATTATGCCGCGTGCAAATTTGATGAGAAAGGCAATATCGTCGCCGGCGTTCCTCCACAGGTGACGTCACAGCAGGCTGGATGATCACCCGGTACGTCATTAAAAGACTCATCCTTTTGGTGCCGTTGCTGCTGGGGATAACACTGGTTTCGTTCACTCTTCTCAGGGCGCTGCCGGGCGATATAGCCCTTGCCCTGGCAGGAGAACGCGCGAGTCAGGAAACGATAGAGAGCATAAGGAAAGAACTCGGCGCAGACAAGAATGTACTGCATCAGTACGCCGGATATCTTAAGATGCTCACGCACGGCGACTTTGGCAGGTCCCATTTTACCAACAGGGACGTCCTGTCTGACATAGCCCTGAAATTTCCCAATACCATAAAACTGGCCCTCTCAGCCATGGCGATGGCAGTCCCGCTCGGCATAATTATGGGTTATATTGCGGCTTATAAGAAGGAAGAAGTCACAGGGAAAATAATAGACTCTATGTCGCTTGCCGCCTTGAGCGTTCCCGTTTTCTGGAGCGCCATTATGCTCATGATTGTCTTCAGCCTCTGGCTTAAGCTTTTACCGCCGTCGGGGACCGGTGATATAAGGTTCCTTGTATTGCCGTCATGCGCGCTTGCCATCCCGGCTGCTGCGACCCTGGCGAGGGTAACCAGAACAACGGTCGCCGACGTGCTGCAAATGCCCTTCATTGCAACTGCAAAAGCGAAAGGACTGCCTTCTCTCAGCATGCATCTGCACCATGTCCTGAAAAACGCGATCATTCCCATTGTCACGATAATCGCCCTGGATTTCGGGAGCTACCTGAACGGAGCGGTGGTCACGGAAACCATATTCGGATGGGACGGCATCGGCAGATTTACGATGGAGGGCATCATAAAAAGAGATTACCCGGTAATAATGGGCTGCGTAATTGCAGGCACGGTTGTCTTTGTACTTGTCAACCTCACCTCTGACGTGCTTTATCATTATCTGGACCCACGGATACGGCTTCATGGCGGCGCTAATGGCACAGAAAAATAAGGTGGCCGGGTTGCCGCTGCTATTCGTAATTTTCCTCTTTGCTCTCTCTGTCGTCTCTCCCCTGCTGCCCTTGTCCGACCCCGAAAAGATAGACCTGGATTCTTTAAGCAAACCGCCGGGTCTAGAACACCCGTTCGGGACCGACAGCAAAGGCAGAGATATCTTTGCCCGTGTGGTGCATGGTGGCAGGATATCCATCAGCGTTGCCATTGCTGCAGCCTTTATTTCCGCCGTCATAGGTTTTACTGTGGGGCTGACCTCAGGGTATTTCGGCGGCGCAATTGATACAGTCGCAATGTCTCTTACTGACTTTGTTCTCTCTTTTCCATCACTCTTGCTCGCCATAGCCATAACAGTAGTGCTGCCCCCCGGCCTTTACACTGTCATGGTCGCCTTATCGGCAGTCGGATGGACGTCTTATGCGAGACTGATACGCGGCCGCGTCATAATATTGCGGGAAATGGCCTTCGTCGATGCTGCCCGTGCCGTAGGCTGCGGCAATATGAGGATCCTCTTTCTTCACATCGCACCGCTCTGCATTCCGCTGGCGCTCGTCTTGACCGGCATTAAACTCGCAGGTTTTCTGCTGACCGAGGCCGCGCTGAGTTTTCTGGGTCTGGGCGCCCAGCCGCCGACAGCGACATGGGGTTCGATGATAAGCGCCAACAGGGCCTATATTATCAATGCACCGTGGATGGTAATATTTCCGGGAATTGCGCTGTCGCTTACAGCGTTTTGCTTCAATCTAATCGGGGAGGCGCTGAAGAAACGACACGGCATTGAACATTCAGCCTTATAGCGCCGCAGAAGTCTGATATCTTTATCTTTCTCTGAGTTTTTCTTCTTCTTCCTGCTCTGTTTTGCATTCGATACACATCGTGGTTACGGGTCTGGCCTCAAGCCTCCTGATATTAATCTCCTCTCCGCAGGCCTCGCAAATGCCATATGTACCGTTATCGATTTTCTCGATGGCCTCATCGATTTTTTTCAGAAGTTTCCTTTCCCTGCCTTTCAGCTTCAGCATGAAATTCCTGTCGATTTCAGCAGAAGCCTGATCACCAAGTTCAGGGAACGTGGTCTCGTCAGGCAATGCGGTAAGCGCTATCCCGGCGTCTGAGATCAGCTCCTCACGCTGCCGGTTAAGCTTTTTCCGGATTTCCTGGAGCTTCCTCTCGCGCTGCGACATTTCTTTTGTGGTCTTCACCTTTTCTTTCATATCCTATCCTTTTGGCCGAAACAAAATGAAATCATAAAACGGTCTCATAGCATACCAGAAGTTCCGGACCGTAGTCAACGCTGACGCATGCAAAGGGCCCCTTAAGCAACAAGGAGCATACGGAAAAAACTCCCAATTTTGGTCCGGCCGCATATACAATCTTTTGAAAATGCTTGACAATCAGGGAAGGCTGTAATATAAAATTAATAGTCGGATTGCCTGGATGGGGTACGAGACTGTTTTTATTTCGCCATCGAAAAAGAAATGTGAGGGGAGACAATGACAAAGGCTGACATCGTAAATTATGTGTTTGAGAAGGTCGGGCTTCCGAGAAACGAGGCGCAAAATATAGTGGAAGTCATCTTTGATTCCATCAAACAGACATTGATAGCAGGGGAATCCATCAAGATTTCCGGCTTCGGGACATTTAATGTTCGCAAGAAAAATGCGCGCATCGGCAGAAACCCGAAAACAAAAGAAGAGGTTGAGATAACCCCTCGCAAAGTCGTGACCTTTAAGTCGAGCGATCAGTTAAAAGAATCTGTTGAAAAGCAACAGTAAGAACATTTCAGAAGCCGTTGCTTTTAATGAGCGCAGTGTGCCGATGATAGATAATACCTATAAGTCGCCGCAGCCGCTAAAGCTCTTCCCAGAGAAATTGTTTTATAAAATAGGAGAGGTCAGCCGGCTTGTGGGCGTTGAATCGTATGTGCTCAGGTACTGGGAAACAGAGTTCAGCTTTCTCAATCCCCGGAAGAGCAAATCGGGCCAGCGGATATATACTAAGAACGATGTAGACCTTATACAGCAGATCAAACATCTGCTGTATGAAGAAAAATATACTATTGACGGCGTCAGGCGCAAACTCGGGATAAATGCCGAACAGCAGGACCCGGTAAACAGCCATGTTGATGCCAATGCCATAGAAAAGGGCGCGAGCGCTGCTGACGCTGAAAATATCCTGGCCATGGTAAAATCGAGACTGAAAGAAATACTCCATCAACATTTCGGGGCGTAGCGCAGCCTGGATAGCGCACTCGCTTGGGGTGCGAGAGGTCGACCGTTCGAATCGGTTCGCCCCGATATTTTCTCCCCTTTAACATCAATAGTTGTGAAAGGTGTTTTTTAGCCGCTCCACCTACACTCCACCCTCATGGCATGTTATACTGCCTGCGGCATGGATAAGAAATTTATCATCGAGATTACCGAAGAAAACTTGATCGCAATTGAGTTTCGGACAGACAGAGGTGAAGTCAAGGATTTTGTTGTGCGGCTTATATGTTTAATCCATGGCCGCCGGCATGACGTAATTCGTTTCGATAGCGCGCACGGCATGCCGCATATGGATATTCTAGACGCAAAAGGGCAATTGTACGATAAGGTATGGTATGATTATCTAAGTAATGACCAAGCGCTCGCAATGGCGATTCAGGATATAAAAAGCCATTATGAGTTTTACAGAGAGAGGTACATAAAATGGCTAAGACTAAACTGAAAGTTAAAGATATTATTACTTTTATAGAAAAAGAGGGCGGACGTGAAGTGACCGATGCCGACAAGAAGACCGACTGGTATAAATTTGCTTTCAAAAAAGTGCCATGCTTTAAAACCAACCCCCCCCGAAAAAGCGGCATCAAAGCGTAAATTTATCTTTACGATTCTTATCGTTGACTATGTAGTGTTTCATCACCGATATCCTGAAGATTTTAAGAGGCTCTCAAAGAAGTTCAATAAAATCATCGCAGAAGATTACTTAAAGCAGACGAAGAGAATAATCAGATGGTTAAAGCACAATACACGGCAACTGAAATCAAAAAGATAGTAGGGAACCTGACAAAGACCCTAGAGGCGAATCATATCGCCGTAGACAAAATAATACTATATGGTTCTTACGCAAAGGGGCAACAACGAGACCATTCAGATATAGACATCGCTGTAATCTCCCCACATTTTGCAGGTAAGCGATTATTGGAGATACAAGCCGAACTTGCAAGAGTGCTCTCTAAATATCTGGCAATTGTTGAACCTGTGGGATTCACTTCGAAGGACTTCAGATCCACTGGGCCGGGAACTCTCCTCGGTGAAATAAAAAAGTCCGGTAAAATACTCTATTCGGCAAAATAAGGTATTTTTTCCTTTTTCTTATTTTGAAAATTAACCCGTAAAAAAATATCAAAGGCACTGCTTTATTATATGGTAGGCTTAGATGCATTCTGATAGGGCAGAAACGCCGTTCGGAGAGAGTTTAATATAAACATACCAGCTCGGGTGTTTTTGTCAATAAAGCATGGCAAAATGAATTTGTATATATTGCTCTTGGCATGCCACGCCATAATGCTATAGAATACGACTTAGATTTACAAAGATTGCCTATGGATAAACAACACATAATTGACAAAATAAAACGGACTGCGGAAAACAATGGCGGACAACCGCTGGGGCAGGATAGGTTTTTCTCGGAAACTGGAATCCGTAAATCCGACTGGTATGGAAAGCACTGGGCTCGATGGGGTGATGCTCTTATCGAAGCAGGATATGACCCGAACAAATTTATAGGTGCTTATGAAAATGACTGGGTAATTGAAAGGTTCATTTCACTTATCAGAGAACTGGGCAGATATCCTGTATCAGGAGAATTACGTATTAAAGCAAAACTGGATAAGGGCTTTCCCGCTCATAATGTTTTTGAGCGCCTTGGTAAAAAGAGCGAACTGGCTTACAATATACTTGAATATTGTCGTAAACGGGAGGGCTTTGATGATATTGTTAAAATCTGCGAGCCAATTGCTAATGCCGCCAAGGCTGACTCAAGCGTTTCAACAAAAGAACATATAGAAATTGGTTATGTTTACCTTATGAAATCCGGGCATAACTATAAAATTGGCAGAACTAATGCATTAGGCAGGCGAGAATACGAACTGGGTATTCAGCTTCCTGAGAAAATTGTGACAGTCCATACGATAAATACCGATGACCCTGCTGGTATAGAAGCATACTGGCATAAGCGCTTTGAAGACAGAAGGAAGAACGGCGAATGGTTCGAGCTTACTGCTGATGATGTCAAGGCGTTCAAGCGACGGAAATTTATGTAATGGCTGACCCCACCGGTAAGATTACATGGTGAAACATGATACTGATTTAGAAGTTGAAGATTTTTAACCATTTATCCTAGTAAGTCACGTCAGTAATGATCTAGAATGGGATTTGTTTTTTCTAAGGGCGGATATGATTTTATGATTAATAAGACAATGTTTTTGTTAGCAGGTATGGCATTGGTATTGTTTGGCTTTAAAACAATGATAATCGGTGGACATCAAGTTTATGGTTATCCAACGCAATATGGTGCTTTAAAAATGCCTGTTTCACTTTTTTTTATGATATGCGGAGTTGTTTTAATAGTCTTTTCCTTCTGGAAAAGGAAAGATAATAGAGGATGAAGGTACCACACCTTCACTCCACCATGCGGCCTTTAGTGATAAGTGTTTCTTGGCACGGACAATATGATATACTTTAAAGCACGTGAGGATGCAGGCTTATGAAACGGGATATTATCATAAAAACAATAAAAGATACCCTTTTAAGGCAGGGCATACAAAAGGCTTTTCTATTCGGTAGTTTTGCGCGGAAAGAAAGGAAATATCACGACATAGACATAGCAATAGAGCCCCCCGAAGATTTTTCTTTGCTCGACCTTGTGCACGTTGAAAATCAGCTTAAGAAAAAAATAAAGAAGAACTTCGACGTTATTACCATAAATTCCATCAGTCCGCATTTTAAGCCCTATATTCAGCAGGACATCATTGAAATAATGTGAAAGAGGATTCTGTCTATATTAAGCATATCCTGGATGCTATCAACGATATAGACGAATTTGTCAAAGATATGAATAAAGAAAACTTTCTCGGCAACAAGGCGATAGAATACGCCGTTGTCAGGAGCATTGAGATAATCGGTGAGGCAAGCAAGCATCTTTCAAAAAAATTCAGAGAACAGCATAGAGATATTCCATGGGAAGATATTTGCGGGATGAGAGACAAACTCATACATGACTATATAGGAGTTGACTACTCGATCGTCTGGCGGGCAATCGAAAGAGACATTCCACCCCTGAAGAAGAAACTCCTGAAAGTATTGAAAAAGTAAAAATGGCGTGATTGATACTGCATCATCCAAAAAAATATTCAAGGCGACTCACGAAAATTGTCTGCCTTGCAAGTACTGACCGTGTTCTTAAGACTGGGCCTGACCTCATTTGGCGGGCCGGTCGCTCATCTGGGTTATTTTCGCGAAGAGTTTGTGACGCGCCGCAGGTGTCTGAGCGAGCATGACTATGCAGACTTGGTGGCTTTGTGCCAATTCCTTCCCGGTCCGGCCAGCAGCCAGGTAGGCATCGGCATTGGAATTTCTCAGTCTGGCATACGTGGCGCTCTGGCCGCGTGGGCCGGCTTCACCTTCTCTGCCTATCTGGGCACGGTTATGCAACCTGAACCGGCAGGTTGGATTGGCGGGATTATTTGTCTGTGTGCAATATACGCAATCTGACTTTCCCGGCAAAGGTGGCGAAGTTATAGAATATTAAAGCCGGATTAATCGTGATATAATTGTGACAGGCCAAAGTGAAGCATATGTTGCCACAAAATCAGGAACTCTACCATGAAATTTTCGGTTCTATCCTGGACAGGACCGAGATGACCCCTTATCTATTATTACGCTCCGACAATTATGAAACGGCCCTCGGGCAGGCTACCAGGATGATGAGCAACAGAGGCTTTGATACGGATGCCGGTGATCAGCTGCCGGACAGCGAAAAAGAGAGGGGACAAAAATACATTGAACAGGTTTACAGCTACTTTTTCGGCTGGATGTTCCCCTTTACAAGAGGTCAACTCGAAGCCCTCTCCGCCTTGAATTCCAGCAACTCAGGTCTTTATTTGAAGTGCCTGCAGACTATCGGGGGACTCGAAAGCACCTTACGAAGTGAGGAATTCCGAAGGACCATAGATGAAGATCCTCGTCATCTCTTTCTCCTGGCTTCATCAAAAAAGTATCCTCACATTTTTTATGGATATAAGGGAAGGGACGAGGATGTCCCTGGCGAGTGGCAGCAGATGGCCTGTTCCATCCTTAAGATGGGACACCTGATCAAGTCCATTGAAGAAGACAGCCAGGACATCAACGATTATGCGAGATTGGGACTCTATCTGCAAGCGAACGGGCAGAGTCTTAATGATCTATATAATTACGACTGGGAGAACCCTGAAAAGTTCCCTGAAAGCGAACCAGCACAAAGGGCCTTCGTCAAGATTTCGACTTTTTTTCATAAACTCAAAGAGTCACTGACCTTCGATGCAAGGAAAGGATGCCTGGTTTTCAACAGCGGTGACGGGGTTGAAGTCGATATTATCTCGATCAAGGCAAGACTTAAGAGCCCTGAAAGCATGTTCACCAAGTTGGGAAAGAATGTAGAAGGTGAGGCTTACGATATAAGGGACATCCTTGCAATCACTTTTATACTGAAGAGCAGGGACGACACTCTGAAACTCTTTCATGCGCTGCAAAAAAGGGGTGTCATACTCCAGGAAAACACGGCTTCGCATTCTATAACCCAGACGCTGTTTGATAAGCCTGAAAGCATGATGGAAGCCACGAGAAGACTGATGATCGGACTTTCTCAAAGCGAGGGCAAAAATAAGATTCCGGAAGAAAAAGAGCTGCTCGCAAATGCGACAAAGTTCTTTGAGGCCCTCAATGTCAACGCGTCGAAAAACCTTCACTCTTCGCTGGGCCATAAGAAATTTCAGTGCAAAATAACCTTTTCATTGCCGATACACCGCACAGCCGATTCAAATAAGATCATGGTCCCGGGCACAACTGTTTACCAAAGCAGGGGGCGGACAGCTAAGACAACCGAGCAGCATACTTTGGGCGTTGAACTGCGCATATCCGACGAGGATAGCTGGAACCAGTCTGAACAAAAGGGAGATTCCCACCATGACGCTTACAGGTTCCGCCAGTTGGTCTCAGTTATGAACAGGGTATTCAAGAATAAGTTCACATTTCCGGAAAAAGACCTGGCCCAGTTAAGAAAAGACCAGCTATTCCTGTTCTCCTGATG
>JADFXI010000089.1 GCA_015233655.1 Nitrospirota bacterium
GAAATATAAATATTATGCTTGACGCTTCTCTCGTATCATCGGTCTCGGGCTTGAATGAAAGGCCCCATACAGCAAATGTTCGACCTGCAAGGTCTTTGCCGAACCTTTCGACGACCTTGCGGCCAAGCACCTTTTTCTGATCTTCGTTAACAGACTGCACAGCTCTGAGTATTTGCGGATCATAGCCGTTTTCCTGCGCCAATCTTTCCAACGCCCTCACGTCCTTGGGGAAGCAGCTCCCGCCAAAACCGCATCCAGGATAAATAAAGCTGTAACCTATCCTGCTATCACTGCCAATGCCTATTCTGACCTTGTTAACATCAGCGCCGACCCTCTCGCAGATATTCCCTATCTCGTTCATAAAGGAAATCTTTGTTGCGAGGATTGCATTGGCGGCATACTTTGTCATTTCGGCACTTCTAATATCCATCGCTATGAGCCGTTCATGGTTCTTGGTGAATGGTCCGTAAAGTTCTTTTATAATTTCGAGCGCCCTGGGATTGTCCGAGCCGACGATGACCCTGTCAGGCCGCATAAAATCTTCAATTGCCGAGCCTTCCTTTAAAAACTCGGGGTTTGAGACAACATCAAACGGGACCTGCAAACCCCTCTTACCCAATTCTTCCTTAATGGTCTCCCTAACCTTATCGGCAGTTCCTACAGGGACCGTCGACTTGTCGACTATGATCATATAATGCTTTATGCTCCTGCCTATTTCCCGGGCGACCTGCAGAACATATTTTAAATCGGCATTACCGTCCTCACCCATCGGCGTGCCGACCGCGACACAGCATATTTCACTGTGGTCCATAGCTTCCGACAGGGAGGTCGTAAAATGAAGGGTGCCGAGCCTGAAGTTCTCGAGCACCATTGTTTCCAGACCGGGTTCATATATAGGGATGATTCCCTTTTTAAGATTTTCTATTTTCTTCTCATCCACATCAACGCAAATTACGTTATTACCCATTTGCGCCATACAGGTCCCCGTGACTAATCCAACATAGCCGGTGCCCACAATAGAAATTTTCATTATTTCTTACCTCTCATATTTGTCCTCTATTCTTACGATGTCATCTTCTCCGACATATTCTCCGTTCTGCACCTCTATTATTTCGAGCGGCACTTTGCCCGGGTTTTCGAGTCTGTGCAGCGTTGATTTGGGAACAAATGCAGACTCGTTCTCATGGATATGCATCTCGGTCTCTCCGACCATCACCTTCGCCGTACCTTTTATAACAACCCAGTGTTCGGAACGGTGGTAGTGCAACTGAAGGCTCAATTTTTCATCAGGGTTTACGACTATTCTTTTTATCTTATATCGCGGCCCATCCTCAAGAATGGTATAGCTGCCCCACGGCCTGTATGTGGTTATATGCTCCTCAACCACGGAACGCGAAGCTTTATGCAACAGGTCTACGGCCTGTTTCACTTTCTGGGCCTCTCCTTTCTTGGCCACCAGTATGGCGTCATCCGTTTCGACTATGAGGCAGTCCTCGAGTCCTATGGTCGTAATCTGGCGTTTCTGGCCAAAAACAAGAGTTCCCCTGGTTTCTATGGCAAGCACATCGCCATGCGTTACGTTTCTCTCTTCGTCCTTATCGAGCAAGTCGTATATCGAGTCCCAGGAACCTATATCATTCCAGTACAGATCCAGCGGCATTAGGACCACCCTGTCTGATTTTTCCATGACCGCAAAGTCGATGGAAATATCCGGCATCTGATCAAAAACCCTCAACACATCATCGAATTTCCCGGCATTCAACGCTTTTATTTTCGGAGCGTACCTGCCCATGTCATCAAGGATGGTCTTGACGCTGAAAGCGAACATCCCTGAATTCCAGTAAAAAGAGCTATCACTCACATAGCTCCGGGCCGTTTCCATATCCGGCTTCTCCACAAACTTTTCGACTTCAAAATAAGTCCGATTTTCGGCTGCCGCGTGCCCGCCTTTGATTTTAATGTAACCATAGCCGGTTTCAGGCCTGTCAGGTTTTATGCCGAATGTTACAATATGTCCTTCCCGCGCTGCAGCTTCGGCGAGCTTTACGCATTCCGCAAATTTCCCGTCGGGACGTATTACATGGTCAGAAGGACACATCATTATCACTTCATCCTCGCTGCAACCAAGGGTTTCCATGCAATATTTAATGCCTAGCACAGCTGCCGGAGCAGTATTCCTCCCAGCAGGCTCATATATTATATGTTTCAAATAAGGAAGGTCCGACTTCACATAATATTTATATTTCTTGTTGGTGACAACGACAATATCATCCGCGGTCATCACTTTCAGTAGCCTTTCTGCTGTCTCCTGTAAAAGAGATTTATCACTATTTATCTTTAAAAACTGTTTGGGGTAGTTCCTCCTCGACAAAGGCCAAAGCCTCGTCCCACCTCCGCCCGCGAGCAAGAGCGCTTTCATTTCGAGGACAGCTCCATCAAGGCGTTATCTAATTCATGACCTAAAAACTTTATATATTTGAGCAAATGTTCTTCATCCTCAGCCTCGGCCCTCATGACAATTACAGGCTGCGTATTGCTGGTCCGTATAACTCCCCACCCCTTCTCAAACAAGACCCTTATGCCGTCAAGCGTATTGACATCGACAATCCTGTATGGCGAATTGCCGTCTTTATAATATGCCAGAAACCGTGATACCATATCGCTGACAACTTCTCTTTTGATCTCATCAGGGCATTCACGTCTGATCTCGGGGGTGCATGCCGGTCTAATCACATCAGAAAGAAGCTCTTTCATGTCTTTCCCGGTCTTCTTCATAATCTCAACAAGCCTGAAGGTCGCGTAAAGCGCGTCATCGTAACCAAAATAGTGATGACCAATAAAGATATGACCGCTGAATTCTACTGCTAAAAGGGCGCCTACTTCCTTCATCCTCTGTTTTATCAGAGAGTGTCCGGTCTTCCACATGAGCGGGACCCCGCCGTGCTTTTCCACATCATCAAACATCGCCTGCGAGCACTTCACATCGCCGATGACCTTGGCGCCCGGGTTCTCTTTCAACAACTCCCTGCTCAGGACAATCATGATCTGGTCTCCCCATATCACAGTCCCGTCTCTGTCAACAACGCCGATCCTGTCGGCATCGCCATCGTATGCGATACCGATGTCAGCTCCGGTACGCTTCGTTTCCGCAATCAAGTCCTGCATGAATTCAACGACTGTCGGGTCAGGATGGTGGTTGGGAAACCTCCCGTCAGGCTCACAATAAAGCGGTATCACGTCGCAGCCCATGCTGCCAAGGATGTCAGGGACCACAGGACCGGCAGTGCCGTTGCCCGCATCTATCACCACTTTAATGCGCTTGAAGCGTTCCTCGCCTAGATATGCAAACTGCTTCAGCATAAATTCTTTATAGGCCTTTATAATGTCATATTGTTCAACGCGGCCCTCTGCTCTTTGCTCCGGGCCGTCGTTCCCTGCGCGTTTGTCTTCCGCCTCTGCTATCTCTCTCAGTTTTTGAATGCTTTCTCCGTAAATAGTTTCTTTCCCCAAACTGATCTTGAATCCGTTATACTCAGGCGGGTTATGGCTTCCTGTTATCATTATCCCGCCATCAAGGTCGAGATGATAGAGCGAGAAATACTGGACCGGTGTCGGGCAGACCCCGAGTGCGCAGACATCTATGCCGGTAGATAAGATTCCCTTGATCAGCGCTGACTCTATTCCCCCGGAACTCAGTCTTACATCTCTACCCACGCTCACCCGCCTGGCCAGGGGATTGTATGATTTTACCATCGAACCGAACGCCCTTCCGATGAGCAATGAAGTTTCAGAGGTAATGTCCTTGCCGGCCACCCCTCTGATATCATATTCTCTGAATATGACGGAAGGGATCACAGTTTCACGTCTCTGAGCCAGCTTCGGTTGTTAGCATACCAGTCCACCGTCCTTGCAAGCCCTTCATCAAGGTCGGTTTCAGGTCTCCAGTCCAGCAGCCTTCCCGCCTTTGTAATGTCCGCACCGGTCTCAGTTATATCGGTCTTAAGGAAAGGCATATAATTAATGACGGCCTTTTTACCCAACAGCTCTTCCAGCCTGCCTATAACGTAGTTCAGCGTGCTGGGACTTTTCCCGCCTCCCAGGTTGATTATCTCATACCCCAGCTCTTTCAGCGCTTTAACTGTCCCTGATGCTATGTCATCAATATACGTAAAATCCCTGCTCTGTGTACCGTCACCAAACAGCTCCAACGGCGTTCCTTCGTCTATCCATTTAATGAACCTGAATATGCTCATGTCGGGACGACCGGCAGGCCCGTACACCGTGAAATACCTTAGCACGGAAATGTCGAGGCCGAACAAATAATGATAAGAGTACGCCATCGCTTCTGCTGCCTTCTTGGTTGCGGCATAAGGTGAGATCGGGGTGTTTACCGGCAGGTCTTCGGTAAAAGGCATCTTTTGTCCGGCATATAGAGAAGATGTAGAAGCATGGACCAGCTTCCGGACCCCATGCTTGCGCATAAGTTCAAGGAGATTTAAAACACCCTGAGCATTGGTGCTCATATAAACATGCGGGTTTTCTATGCTGTATCTCACTCCGGCACGCGCCGCCAGATTGATTATCGCATCTACTTTATTGTCCCTGAAGACGTTGTCCATTGACGCAAGGTTTTCAATGTCGAGATGGTAAAATATAAAGCCTTTGTTCTTTTTCAGTTCCTCAAGTCTTCGAGTTTTTAATGTCACGTCATAATAGTCGTTCAAGTTATCGACGCCTATGACCTGCTTACCCGCTTCCAGCAATTTCTGCGACGTCTTCGAGCCTATAAATCCGGCGGCACCCGTTACAAGAATTTTTTTCATTATTTCGTCCTCGGCAGCAAAAATGATCGTGCCTTATATATTACCATAGGTGACTGTGCCCTGACCGCGGGATTGGCAAACGGCAAATTGTACGTTAGGATTTCACTTTTTCACGAGGAATTCTTTATCAATATTCACACGCGCCTGATACTCTATGGTATTCAGCAGCACTATTATGCGGTCACTGTCTTTCATTTCCTTCTCGAATATGCCCATGAATCCCCTGAACGGGCCCTCCATTATCTCTACTCTGTCTCCAATCTCGATATCGGGGGTTATGACAATAAGTCCGTCCTCATTCATGCGTGACCTGATAATGTTGATAATATCATCGCTGACAGGCCATGGCGAGCCGGGATTACCGACAATGCCCCTGACCCCCCGCGTATATTTGATCATGTGATACTGCTTCAGCGGGTCGAATTTTGCAAACAAATAGTTGGCGAAAAAAGGAGTGATGACATGTTCATTCTTTCCCCTGACAAGCTTCTTCCTTCGCAGTTTCGGATTAAAAACTTCGATTGCCGCGCGTCGAAAGGTTTCTTCTACTTTATCCTCTTGCTTCGGCTTTGTATATATTGCATACCAGTTCATGGCTTCAAGGCCCGTATCTTCCTCACATTAATTGTATCATAAAGCGCTATTCCGTTATAATGTTATATATGCTGTTCCCAAGCCTAGACGAATTCAAATCCTTGACCCGGCAGGGCAATCTTATTCCGGTTTACAAGGAAATACTCGGCGATATCGAGACCCCGGTAAGCGCATTCGTCAAACTCGGCAAGAAACCCGCCTTTCTTTTGGAGAGTGTTACCGGCGGCGAGAAATGGGCCAGGTATTCTTTTCTCGGGATAGATCCTGCCTTGACCCTCAGCTGCGAAGGCAAAAAAGTTACCATACGGGGAAAAAGAAAGACTTCTCTTGTGGAGACTGATGATCCTTTTTCCGTGATCAAGAATATTTTGTCCGGATTCGTTCCTGTCGAAGTTGCGGGGCTTCCCAGGTTCTCGGGCGGTTTTGTCGGATATATAGGATATGATACTGTAAAGTTCTTCGAGCGGCTTCCTGATTATCCGAAACAGGGACCGGACATGCCAGATATCTTTCTGATGCTCACGGATACTATCCTTATTTTCGACAACCTGAAACAGACAATAAAGATCGTAGCCAACGTTCACGTAGACAACGGTGATCTCGAAAAAACATACAGGACAGCCGGAAAACGGATAGACAAAATTATAAAGGCGCTAGGGCGAAAAATAAAAGACGAGACGCAAAAGGCCAAAAGCGCCGGGCAAAACGCAAAAGAAGTAAAGTTTTCCTCAAATTTCACAAAAAGCGGCTTCATGGACGCTGTCGTAAAGGCCAAAGAATATATAATGTCGGGCGATATATTACAGGTCGTCCTTTCACAACGGTTCGAGACGCAGTCCACACAGCACCCGTTCAATCTCTATCGGGCCTTGCGGGTCATAAACCCTTCACCCTATATGTACTATCTCGATATCGGCGACGCTCAACTGGTCGGATCTTCGCCTGAGATTCTCGTCAGGCTGGAAGGAGATAAAATTACACTCAGGCCTATCGCCGGGACACGAAAACGGGGCAGCAGTGAAGCCGAGGACAGGGCGCTCGAAGAAGACCTGAAGAAAGACCCGAAAGAAATAGCGGAGCATATCATGCTGGTCGACCTTGGACGGAACGATGTCGGCAGAGTCTCAGAGATCGGCTCTGTCAAAGTCACTGAAGTAATGGACGTGGAACGATACAGCCACGTTATGCACCTTGTCTCGAACGTTGAAGGCACACTAAGAAAAGGGCTCGATGCATCTGATGTTTTCAAGGCCTGCTTTCCTGCAGGCACAGTGAGCGGTGCCGCGAAGGTGCGGGCCATGGAGATCATTGAGGAACTTGAACCGACAAAAAGGGGGCCATATGCGGGTTCGGTGGGATATATAAGCTATTCGGGCAATATGGACATGTGCATCACCATCAGAACGCTTATAATCAAGAATGAAACCATATTTGTGCAGGCCGGGGCCGGCATAGTAGCAGATTCGGTGCCTGAGAGCGAATATACCGAGACGGTAAACAAGGCCATGGCGATGATGAAGACAGTCGAGTTTTTCGAGAGAGGTTGAACTATGCTATTAATGATCGACAATTACGATTCCTTTACATACAACATAGTGCAGTACCTTGGCGAACTCGGGGAAACAATCGAGGTATTCAGAAATGACCGGATTACCCTCAGCGAGATTGAGGGGAAAAAGCCGGACAGAATAGTCATTTCCCCCGGGCCCTGTACGCCAAACGAAGCCGGTGTATCAATTGAGGTCATTCGTCACTTCGGCGGAAAAGTACCTATACTCGGCGTCTGCCTCGGACATCAGGCCATAGGGGCGGCTTATGGCGGCGATATAATAAGGGCCCCGCTGCTAATGCATGGGAAGACCTCTCTCATTTACCATGACGGAAAAACAATCTTCGCAGGTCTGCCTAATCCATTCGAGGCAACCCGATACCATTCACTTATCATAAAGAGAGAAACACTTCCGGACTGCCTGGAAGTTACCGCATGGACAAAAGACAATACCATTATGGGGGTAAGACACAAACAGTTTATGCTTGAAGGGGTCCAATTCCATCCGGAATCCATCCTGACCACGGCAGGCAAAGACCTGCTGAAGAATTTCATAAATCTCAGTAAAACATAAACCACAGAGACACGGAGGCACTGAGAAGATCTTTAAAAGGCTTTTAAAGCAGGACTTAAAAAAATATTTGATTCTGTGTCTCTGTGGTTAACTTAGGTGAAATAACTATGATAAAGGAAGCCATAAGCTTTGTGATTCAGAATATCAGCCTCTCCGAGTCTGAAATGGCTGAATGCATGACCGAAATCATGGAAGGCAGGGCCACTGACTCCCAGATCGGCGCATTTCTCACCGCGCTCAGAATCAAGGGGGAAACTGTCGAGGAGATCACAGGAGCGGCCCGCATCATGCGTGAGAAAGCCACAAGGATACGGGCGCCCAAGGGTGTTATAGATACGTGCGGCACGGGTGGCGACATGGCAAACACCTTTAACATATCCACTGTAGCAGCAATAGTGGTGGCCGCGTCAGGCATTCCGGTAGCTAAACACGGCAACCGCTCTGTGTCGAGCAAGTCAGGGAGTGCCGATCTTCTGGAGGCCTTAGGGGTGAAAGTTGACTTGTCTCCGGAGAAAGTCGAGAAATGTCTTTTCGAGACCAATTTCGGCTTTCTCTTTGCGCCTCTTTTCCACCCTGCCATGAAATTCGCTATAGGGCCACGACGGGAAATAGGCATCAGGACCATATTCAATATACTGGGGCCTCTCACCAATCCGGCAAATGCGAAGCGTCAGGTGCTTGGAGTTTTTTCGAGCAAGCTGACAGAAATTCTGGCCTCGGTGCTGGGCAATCTCGGCGCAGAAGATGCTATGGTGGTGCATGGAGAGGACGGTCTGGATGAAATTACTGTCTGCAGCGCAACCAAGGTTTCCAGGTACAGGAATAATGCCGTCGAGAATTTCTATTTAATGCCCGAAGATTACGGACTTAAACTTGCGGACATTACTGATCTGACAGGCGGCGACAAGAAGGAGAACGCACGCATCACATACTCGATCTTCAATAGCAGCGAGCTAGGCCCCAAACGCGATATCGTCATTTTCAACTCCGCTGCCGCGCTGGTAGTGTCAGGGCATACAGATAATTTCGGCACGGCAAAGGACATAGCCGAGGAATCCATACTCAGCGGAAAGGCTGCAAAAAAACTCGAAGAGATAATACAAGTCACTAACACATTGTGACAAGGCTAAAGGCAAAAGGCTAAGGGCTAAAGGTTTTTGCTTTTCTGCAGCACTTTGAGCGATTTAAACCCATCTTTACTCATTGTCCCTTAGCCCTTCGCCTTTAGCCTTCTGTGTTTCTTCCCTAAACTCACCGGCCAGATGTTCAATGCTTTTTGCCGCCTCGCTGATCTCCACAGGCGAGACTATATCTTTGTGGCTCGAAACACCGAGGTCTTTAAACTTTTTTATCGACGGGATAAGTCGTGTTTCCACTGACCGGACACCCTCGTTGTATGATTCCACCGCCTTGCGGATTGCAAGACCTGTCTTTGCGTAATGCTCCAGCATTACCGAAAACCTCTCATACAAGTCCTTGCCCAGCCTGCTGATCTCCTGGGCGCTCCTCGCAACCTGCTCCTGCTGCCAGCCATAGGCAATCGCCTTGAGAAGGGCAATCAGTGTAGTTGGAGTGGCCAGGACAACCTGCTTCACACTGCCGTCTTCAATCAGAGAATGGTCATGCTCTATGGCAGCGCTGAAAAATGACTCGCCGGGAAGGTACATGACAACAATCTCAGGCGACCGGGCAAACTGGTCCCAATACGCCTTGGAGCTTAGCACATTCATATGATTCCTGACACTGCTTATATAATTCGCTATGGCCTTCTTCCGCTCATCCTCCGAAGAAGCTGAGACCACGCTCATATACGCATCAACCGGGGCTTTGGCGTCAATGACGATCTCCCTTCCGTTCGGAAGTCGCACAATCATGTCAGGCCTCAGTCGGCCTGAATCAGCAGCTACCGACTCCTGCTCATAGAAATCGCAATAGGCCGTCATGCCGGCAAGCTCCACAACCCTTCTAAGGCCAAGCTCACCCCACGAACCGCTCGCCTTGGGCCTTCTAAGAGCGGTAACAAGGCTGTTTGTTTCGCGCTGCAACTTTTCGTGCATTGTAGAAAGCGATCTGAGCTGCTCGTTGAGACTGCCGAAGCTCCTGTGTCTGTTTGCTTCTATGTCCCTGAGTTGCTCCTCATATCTTTTCAGCATTTCCTGAAGCGGTTTGATCGTGCCGTCCATGGCAGCCTGGTGCTCTCCAAGCTTCCCTTTTGTATCGGCAACGATTTTGCCGAGATTCTCCGAGGCAAGCCTGAGAAAATCCTCGCTGCTGCTTTTCAGGGCTGCAGTCGAAAGCGCGCCGAAGGTATCGGTTATCTCTTTTTTCATTACCTCTATAAGCTGTTTCTGATGCTCAAGGTTCGTGTGTGAATCCTCAAGTCGCTTATGAGATTCTTCAAGACGTGTTACTGTCTCTATCCTCTGATGACGTTCGGAATCCAGCACAGCCCTCAGCCGGCTTGCATCCTGCTCTTTCTGAAGGAGCTGCTGCCGGAGTTCACCAACTATCGCCTCCGAGCTCCTGGCCTTTCCGAGCGCAATAAGCCAGGCCACCACACCCCCTGCAATTAACCCGGCAGCGAGAAATAACAGTTCTTTCATATGGAATGATGCCTCCGCACTAATACGCCCCTTCCTTCTTGGCAACAACAGCGATAGTTTTAAATAATATGACTATGTCGAGCCAGAGGGACCAGTTCAGGACATACCATGCGTCAAGCTTCACCCTTTCCTCAAAATCCAGTATGTTCCTGCCGGAGACCTGCCACAGCCCGGTAATTCCGGGGCAGGTGACGAGGATCAGGTCCGTGTATCCCATTATCTCCTTCTCCTCTTCAGGCAGATAGGGCCTCGGGCCGAAAAAGCTCATGTCGCCCATAAGCACATTAACTATCTGTGGAAGTTCGTCCAGGGATGTCTTCCGCAGGAACTTGCCGACCGGTGTCACTCGAGGGTCGTAATCCCGCAGCTTCTTGAACCTGTTCCACTCGACCTGGGCCTCTTCACTATTGCGGAGATAGTCGGACAATATTTCATCCGCGTTCGAATACATGGTCCTGAACTTGATACATTTAAATATCTTGCCGTTCCTGCCGATCCTGTCCTGCAAAAGGAAAACTCCGCCTATCGAATCGAACGCAATCCATATGCCGAATATAACCAGCATGCACAGGAGAAATGGCAGCAACGAAAGGGCGAAAACCAAGTCAAAGCTTTTTTTGACAAACCTGTTAAAGTCCGACTTCAGGTTGTTGTTGATTTTCAGCATGAACATCTGCTGTGCAGAGAGGTGACGCAGTTCGGTGTTCGCCAGCGCTATACCTTTAAGATCAGGCACGAACAGGACCCGCCTGGCATTCTTCTGAACACTCTCTGTGAGCTTAGCAAGACTTGCCAGCGCGCTTGACGGAATAGCTATGATTACTGTAGAAATGTTCATAAGGGATATGAATTTATTGAAATTCTTTACCTTCCCGAAGACTTTGAATTCCTTGCCATTGACGGTAATCGTCCTGCCGATTTTATTCGGGTCGTCGTCGAGAAAACCGACGATACTGTATCCGAGATGACTTTCTTTCTCGATCCCCTCAGCGACTTCCTTCCCTGTCTCGCCTGCTCCTATGATGATCAGTTTTTCTTTCCAGAGGTTCATACGGAAAAGCATCTTTTTCCCGATTAGGCGCATTACCGGAAACACCACGGTGCTGCTGAAGTACAGCAGTATAATCGTCAGACGGGATATCCTGTGGGCAAACTTACCCAAAGACATAACCGCAAAAATAACAATAACAGCAACAGTCACTGCTTTTATGATTTCCCGCGCCTCGTCCCAGAAAGGTATCCTTCTGGCATATAACCCTTCATAGGCTATACAGACAAGAAAGACTGCCGGTATCCACCAGAAACTGATAAAGTATGCAAGGTCGAACTGGAGAGGCACAATCCCGGTAAAAATAGTGTCAAGCAATATGCGAAAATAATAGGCAATGGTCAGAGACAAGTAAAAAGCGACAATATCGACCAATGCAAGGGCCCCAGCACCGGCAACTTCCTTATACCCGTTATCTATACGCATAATTACATTACCTATGACCTGTCCTTTGTCCAATAATTTTTATTCTTGCTCATTCTTTTTATTATTTGAAGAGGCAGTTTATCATACTGCCTTCCAAGGGCGAAGCCAATGTATTTTAGACAATTCCTTGCAAAAAATTCAGGCAAAAGAACGTATTCCCCCTCCCTGGTCAAGTACAGAAACTCCGAAAGCAAAAATTTGCTCCCTTCGCCACGTGCGCCTCCAAAGGTCTCCATAACCCACTTTTCCCTCTTGTGAAACACACCTATATCAAAGTATCTCCGGAACTCCTCCAGGAGAGAATAGTTGTGTGAGTGGTATACAGCGGCGTCGGCTGCATAAGCGATCTTATACCCTGCCATTAGCAACCTGGCCCCTGCATAAGTGTCCTCGGTCGAAATAAGGTTTTCCTTGAAGAGGCCGATTTCGTCGATAGCTTTTCTTCTGTATGCGGCAAAAGAATTGGAGAGAAAAGGCCCCTTAATTCCAGGCTTGCCGTTCTCCCTTAAAGTTACATACGACTTTTCCCCATAGATGAAGAAGCGCGAATGCGCAGCAAAAACCGATGCCACTTGCGAAGGCAGTTGTCTTCCATAAGAACATCCGACATCTTCATCGTCGAGCAAAGGCGCTATGAGTTTCTCCACAGCCTGACGGTCAGCCGGCAGCGCATCCTGCGTAAAAAAAACAACGATTTGCCCCGACGATACCCTCATGCCCAGGTTCCTCGTCCCGCCATGATCAAAATCCGCCATATC
>JADFXI010000008.1:0-28195 GCA_015233655.1 Nitrospirota bacterium
CAGAAATGTTAAGGGCGATGAACTGTTTGTGGCGCTGAAGGGTGAAAACTATGACGGCAGGGATTTTATAGAGGATGCGATCAATAAGGGGGCGGCTGCCGTAATGTATGGGAAGGACAGCCCCCTGCCTGACGACCGTTTTCTCACACTCGATAGAAAATACCCTGAGACCGTCTGGATACGAGTTGCGAATGCGAGGGACGCCCTTGCGCGTGCTTCGCACTATTTTTACGGCAGCCCTTCAGAGGAGTTGTTTGTTGTCGGCATCACGGGCACGAACGGCAAAACGACCACGTCTTATATGGTGAAGTCCATACTTGAACGATGGCAGAAGAGTGTTGGAGTTATTGGGACCATTAATTATTTAATCAAGGACGCGATCTATGAAGCGCCTCATACCACCCCGGAGGCCCCTGATTTTCAGCGGCTGCTTAGAGAAATGAAGGACAGCTCCTGCAGCTACGTAGTTTCGGAAATCTCATCGCATGCCCTCGCGCAGAAGAGGGTTGATTACACCAGGTTCGGTGTCGCAGTGTTCATGAACCTTACGAGGGACCATCTGGATTTTCACTCTACGATGGATGAGTATTTTCTGGCCAAGACGCGTCTGTTTACAGAACTGCTGATTGAGGATGGCACCGCGGTCATAAATATCGATGATGCCTATGGAATAAGGCTGGCACAATTATTAAGGGACCGGAAACCGCCGGTCAGGGTGATGACCTGCTCCATTGAAAACAAAGAGGCGGACATCAACGCCTTTGATATAAAGACGTCGTTTGCGGGGACTTCGTTCATTGCACGGTATAGTGGAGAGGAAATGGAGATAACTTCTCCGATGGTGGGGCAAACCAATGTGTACAACATTATTGCCGCAATGGGAACAGCATTATCTATTGGAATACCTATTAATATCATACGGGAGGGAATTGCCATGGCCGGTCTGGTTAAGGGAAGGTTTGAGAAGGTTGATATGGGACAGGACTTTCTGGCTGTAGTGGATTATGCGCACACGGAAGATGCGCTCGAGCGGCTGTTGCTGACAGCGCGTCAATTGCTGGAGGCATACCGGTTTGTCGGGAAGACGGAAAGAATCATGAGGGAAAAGAGGCGGCAGTTTGATGTTGCCGACAAGCAGAAACAGCAAACGGACAGAGAAAAAGGAAAGATCATCACTGTATTGGGATGCGGGGGCAACAGGGACAAGGGGAAACGTTCGAAGATGGGAGAAATAGCTTCCAGGCTGAGCGATTTCGTCATTATCACTTCGGATAATCCCAGAAGTGAAGACCCTAAGACTATAATCAGGGACGTGGAAAAAGGCATAAAGGGTGACAGCTATATTGTTATCCCTGACCGCAATGTTGCGATAAGCATGGCCGTGGAACTGGCGTCGTCAGGCGATATAGTTCTGGTGGCTGGAAAAGGCCATGAGGAGTATCAGGAGATACAGGGCATCCGCCATAATTTCAGCGACAGGGCCGCGCTCGAAAGTGCCATCAGACGCACTATCAGCAGACCCGCGTTTGGTGGAGGAAGTACGTTCGCAGGCCTTTATACTCACCATCATCACAAAAGGGAATGCTCCTGCTGACACTAATGAGAACGGTAAAAGGGTAAAAGTAACAAATGTAAAAAATCACTATTAGCGTTTTTAAGAGGGCAAATGATGTTAAGCGCCAGAAAGATACTTGAAGCAACCGGAGGGTCTATAGCCACTGCGGACCGCGAAGGGCCCATCACGGCAGATATGCTGCCGGATGATATTTTTTTCGAGGGCCTTTCCATTGACTCGCGGACTATCAGGGAAGGGGAACTCTTTCTGGCCCTGAAAGGCGACCGCTTCGACGGTCATGATTTTGTTCAGGCTGCGCTAAAGACCGGCGCAGGGGCCATTGTCAGCCCTGGTAAACCTGTCGGGCCTGTTACAGGCAAAATTATTATATTTGTTGATGACACGCTTGCAGCGTTGCACCGCATTTCACGGTCCTTGCGGCAAAGCTTCACGGGAAGCGTTATAGCTGTCATAGGCAGCAACGGAAAGACAACCACCAAAGAACTTATCGCATCCATACTGGGTGTAAAGCTCAAGGTGCTCAAAACATCAGGCAATCTCAATAACCATATCGGCATGCCTCTGTCGATAACTAAAGCCCATGACGATACCGAGGTCATGGTCCTCGAAATGGGGACAAACAGGCCGGGAGACATTAAGGAGCTTTGCGCTATCGGTCTGCCGGAAAAAGGCGTCATTACAAATATAGGGCAAGAGCATCTTGAAGGTTTCGGATCGATGTCTTCTGTCCGGGATTCCGAACTCGAATTGCTCGACTACGTGAAAGAATTGATCGCAAATGCCGACGATAATTTCCTGATGGAAGGGATTGAAAATAGATTTAAGGGCCGTATCATAACTTTTGGCATCGAGTCGCACACTGCGGAAATAAGGGCGGAGGAGACAGAGCTTCTGGACAGGTCAGCCCGGTTTGTCCTTTGCGCAGGCAAGGGACGTATCCTTATAGAGTCAGGGCTCGCAGGGCGCTTCAATATATATAACAGTCTTGCAGCGGCAGCCGCCGCGTATTCGATGGGATTTGATCTGGAAACGATCAAGAAAGGGCTGGAATCTTTTAGAGGCGTACCCTTGAGAATGGAGGTATTTGAAAAAGGCGGCGTTGCTTATATCAACGATTCCTATAATGCCAACCCGTCCTCCATGGAAGAATCGGTCATGGAGCTTGCCAGACGGGCAGGGCAGGCGCAGGGAGCGGGGAGGGCGATTGCCGTGTTGGGCGATATGCTGGAACTCGGGGACTACAGCGCCGATGAACACAGAAAACTGGGCCGGTTGCTTACCGCCATGCATGTTAACGTCCTTATAGGAGTAGGTCCTCTTATGTCCCTGGCTTTGGAGACATTCCAGGGCACAGGCATAGCAGCAGACAGTTCAAGGGAGGCAGGCGGGGAACTCGAAAAGCTGCTTAGAGCTGGAGATATCGTCCTGGTTAAAGGATCGCGCGGGATGAAGATGGAAAATGCCATAGGGGGAAGGAACTGATGCTTTACGAACTGCTTTACAGTCTCCATAATTATTTTACCCCCCTCAATGTATTCCGTTATATAACTTTCAGGACTTCTCTCGCATCGCTTACGTCCCTAATCGTAACTCTTATTATCGCGCCTAAAATAATCCGCTGGCTCAGGCGTATCAGCGTAACGCAGCAGATACGGTCCGACGGGCCGCAAACCCATCTTGCGAAGGCCGGCACCCCGACGATGGGCGGCATTATTATCGTCATCGCTATTATGACGGCTGTGTTGTTTTGGGGTAATTTCAGAAATATATATACATGGGTATTGTCAGTGGCGTTGCTCGGCTTTGGCGCTGTAGGCTTTATTGACGATTATCTCAAGACAGTGAAGCGAAATCCGATGGGGCTTCGCGCATGGTATAAATTCGGGGCGCAGGTATTAATCGCCCTCGTTATCGGCGTCTTCCTGTACTTCAATCCGAGTGATCCGTATAACACAGTAGTAAGTATCCCGTTTTTCAAGAAGTGGCTATTCGACATAGGCTGTTTCTATATACCGTTTTCGGTCTTTGTGATTGTCGGCTCGTCCAATGCGGTCAACCTCACAGATGGCATAGATGGTCTTGCTATTGGTCTCGTCGCCATAGCAGCGCTGGCCAATGTAGGGCTGGTGTATGTCTCAGGGCACGCTCTTTTTGCCAAATACCTGCAGGTATTATACCTGCCCGGAATCGGCGAACTGACCGTATTCTGCGGCGCTATGGCGGGAGCAGCCCTTGGTTTCCTGTGGTTCAATTCTTATCCGGCCGAAGTCTTCATGGGGGATGTGGGTTCGCTGGGGCTGGGCGGTGCGCTGGGAACGGTGGCGGTTGTGGCCAAGAACGAAATAGTGCTGGCTGTTGTCGGCGGCATTTTTGTAATTGAAACTGTCTCGGTCGTTATGCAGGTAGCGTCATTCAAGCTTACGGGCAAGAGAATTTTTAAGATGGCCCCCCTGCATCACCATTTCGAACTCAAGGGATGGCAGGAACCAAAAGTGATTGTGAGATTCTGGATTATTGGAATAATCCTTGCTTTATTCAGCCTTGCGACATTAAAATTGAGGTGAGAGTTATGAAAAGACTGCAGGTCACAAAACTGACTATTTTACTTTTTTTGCTGTTTTTAGGAGGGCTGTCCGGACTTCAGAATGCTTATGCCGATGAAGTCGGGGCCAGGGCCGCTGTCGTCATTGACGGAGCCACCGAGAGGATATTGTTTGCCAAGAACCCGCAGTGGAAGCTGCCTCCGGCCAGTACCACCAAGCTCATCACTGCAATGGTGGTGCTCGACAAGATCAGCCCTGACACTATGATCACTGTGAGCGAAAATGCCGCAGGTATACCTTCCGTACATCCTCATCTCAGGGCCGGCGAGCGTTTTAGTGTAAGGGACATCCTTTACCTCGCGCTCATGAGGTCGGTCAACAGCGCTGCCGTTACTCTTGCAGAAGCAGTGGCCGGATCTGAAGCACGGTTTGTCGAATTGATGAACGAAAAGGCTGCCGCTATCGGCGCGGACAATACTCGGTTTATTAACGCATCCGGCTTGCCGGGCCCCGGGCAGCATATAACGGCTTTTGACCTTGCGAAGGTGTTGAAAACGGCCCTAGACTATCCTCTTATAAGAGACGCAATTACCACGAGGACTAAAGGAATTTATTCCGAGGGTGGACGGTCCATCTTCGTGAAGAATACCGACCAATTACTCTGGGTTGACGAGGACCTGATCGGGGGAAAGACCGGCTACACCCGTGAAGCCCGCCACTGTTTTGTTTGTGCGGCGCGTAAAGGCGGCAATACTCTGATAACCGCTGTTCTTGGAGAATCTGTCAGGGATGATCTCTGGCACGATTCGCAGATACTTCTTGCCAGGGGTTATGACGTCATTACGCAGAAAGCGGAGCCGGTGATATATTTCAGCAGCGCGAACGAGAGCCCCATCGTATATGCCGCATACAAGAGGACGAGGGCTGCGGGCAGGCACAGGGTATTGCGCCATGGCGTCAGACGAGGCGAGGTGTTGACGGCCCATAAAGACCGGGTGAGTCCCGGTGAAAAAAGTCTTAAGAAGAAAAGGGGCGGCCATTTAAAGGTCGCGAAAAAAAGCAAAAAAACGACTGGACGAAATCTGTCATAGATGGACGTGAAGGGCAAGAAGGTAATTGTTGTCGGCCTTGCCCGGAGCGGGGTTGGCGCTGCCAACCTGCTTAAGCGGCTTGGCGCGTCGGTAATAGTCACCGATAAAAAAAAACCTGAAGAACTCGGGCCATTTATTGAGGACCTCGCACCAGGCATCGAGTGTTCGCTCGGCGGCCATGCTGCGGAATTATTCGATGCCGCCGACCTGGTGGTAGTCAGTCCGGGAGTACCCCTTTTAGTCAAACCTCTAAGAGAAGCTGCGGAAAAAGGCGTAAGGATAATCGGCGAACTGGAGCTTGCGTGGCAGTTTTACCGCGACAGAAAAACCGCCTTTCTTGCCATAACAGGCACAAATGGAAAATCGACCACTACTTCCCTCCTTGATGTAATGTTAAGGAAAGGGGGCTTTGCAACGCTTTTGGGCGGCAACATCGGCAATGCCCTTACTACGGTGTTAGAGCGGGCTGAAGGCCGGGACGGCCCTGGCCCTGACTTTGTCGTTGCTGAAGTGTCGAGCTTTCAGCTGGATGCCGTAGATGATTTCAGGCCCCATGGCTCCGCGATTCTCAACATAACGCCGGACCATCTGGACCGATATGCTTCTATGGCTGATTACGTAGATTCAAAATGCCGGATCTTTTTTAACCAGGATGAGCATGACTTTTTAGTCCTGAACGCTGATGATCCCGTTACCGCCGAGATTGAAGAAAGGATCGAAAGACACCTGCCTACAGGCCGGAGACCCGCGGTATTTTACTTCAGCAGAAAGAAAGAGGTCACAGGGGCTTACTATAAAAATGATGTCATACATTTCAACCTGCCCGGATATTCCTCATTTGCCCTGCATCCATCCGGCTTCAGGATAAGGGGAGTGCATAATGTCGAAAATGCCATGGCTGCCTCTTTGATGGCGCTTTTGTCCGGCTGCGGCCCAGGTGCGGTTGAACAGGCGCTTGAAGAGTTCCCCGGACTTGAACACAGGCTCGAATTCGTTCGTGAAATAGACGGCGTCAGGTTTATCAACGATTCCAAGGGGACGAATGTCGGAGCAGTGGTCAAGTCACTCGAAAGCTTTGATGGATCGGTCATTCTCATAGCAGGAGGGAGGGACAAAGACGGAGATTTCGGCTTGCTTAAACCTCTTGTCAGTGACAAGGTCAAAGCGCTTATTCTTATAGGCGAGGCCGCGGACAAAATCAGAAAGGCCCTCGGCGACAGTACCCGGATAATTATGGAGGACAGTCTCAGGAATGCAGTTTCAAGGGCGAGGGGAATTGCCTCACCCGGAGATGCCGTGCTGCTTTCGCCCGCCTGTGCCAGCTTTGACATGTTCAGGGATTTCGAGCACAGGGGACGGCAGTTCAAGGAAATTGTGGCGGAGCTATGAAACAGACATACGATCATTGGCTTTTATTTATAGTGCTCTTGCTGATACTGGTCGGATTGACGGCCGTTTACAGTTCGACTTCCGTAATTTCCCCTGACCTGATAGAGAAGTACCATAGGAAGGGCGTAATCCTCAGCCAGTTCGGTTTTATCAAGAAACAACTGTTAACTGCGGCACTGGGCACCATAGTAATGTTTATAGCCTTCAGGGTGCCTCTCGGCTTCGTCAGGAAGATGGCGATACCCCTTCTTGTAATATCCTTTGTCTGTCTGTTGATGGTTTTTACAAAGTACGGCATAACCGCTGGCGGCGCCCGCAGATGGATAAGGATCTGGCCTTCGACTTTTCAGCCCTCTGAGCTGGTAAAATTGTGCATGGTGCTGTTCATGTCCAGCTATATGAGTATGGTCCGGTTCAACAAGGAAAAATTCAGCTCGTTTCTGGTCCCCATTCTGATTATGGGTTTGTTCCAGGCGGTCTTTCTGAAACAGCCTGATTTCGGAGCTGCGATGAGCCTCGGACTTCTTACTATGGCGATGCTGTTCCTGTCAGGCATAAGATTGCGGTATTTGTTTTCTCTGGGCCTCTTGCTTCTCCCTGTCGTGGCCAAACTCATAATGGAGCCCTACCGATGGAAGAGGGTCACGGCGTTTCTCGATCCATGGAGGGACGCTCAGGGAAGCGGATTTCAACTAGTGCAATCATTTATAGCCCTCGGCAGCGGAGGACTTACGGGTGTCGGCCTCGGCGAGGGCAGGCAAAAGCTTTTCTTTCTGCCCGAGGTCCATACGGATTTCATATTCTCGATGATTGGGGAAGAAGTCGGCTTTATAGGCGCAGCGTTGGTGGCGATTCTCTTTTTCATATTTTTTCTGAAAGGCATTTCCATCGCGCGCAAGGCAGCTGAACCTTTTCACTTTTATCTTGGCTACGGATTGTCCATGATGGTAGCGATCCAGGCCATTTTTAACTTTGCGGTGGTCACGGGCATGCTTCCTACAAAGGGGCTGCCGCTGCCTTTCATCAGTTATGGAGGTTCGTCGCTTATCATAAACATGATTGCAGTAGGCTTGCTGCTTAATATTTCAGGAAACCAGCGACTGGCTGTGCCTAAGTCTTCCTCGTCGGATTCGGGAGCGGATCACTCACAAGGCAGGAAGCAGGCGGTCACCAGGACAGTCCCGGCGGCAGGAGGCAGGTCCCGGTGGCAGAGAGGATACGGATACGGCGGGTATAAACCGGGCAACTTAAAAACAAGCCGATTCTTCGGGATTAAAATATGAAAAATATGATTTCACGGGGCGGGACGGGGGGGCATCTTTTCCCCGGCCTCGCAGTGGCGGAGGAATTCAGGGAGAGGTCGCTCGCCGATGAGGTGGTTTTTGCAGGGACTGTTCATGGAATAGAGGCCCGCGTTATCCCACGCGAAGGATATACGATAAAATTTGTCAGGGCTGAAGGCTTTATCGGAAAATCTTTCTTCAGGAAACTAAGAGCGCTTGTTTTTTTTCTCCTCTCGATTGTTGATTCCTACGGCATAATAAAATCTCAAAGGCCATCCATTGTAATAGGCGTGGGCGGCTACGCATCGGTCGGCATGCTGCTGGCGGCCCATTTCAAAGGTATACCGACCATGATATTGGAGCAGAACTCAGTGCCCGGTTTTGCTAATAAGTTTCTGAGCAGGTTCGTTGATGCCGTAGCGGTCACCTATCAGGAAA
Source organism: Nitrospirota bacterium (assembly GCA_015233655.1). GTDB lineage: Bacteria > Nitrospirota > Thermodesulfovibrionia > Thermodesulfovibrionales > Dissulfurispiraceae > JADFXI01. Next base: position 8,321 of record JADFXI010000008.1, read on the forward strand.
GCATAGATTACTTCCCGCGTGAAAAGACTTTCCTGACCGGAAATCCGGTAAGGAAGAATATGCTGACCAAGGATGAGCAGAAAGCCGGCAGCCTGTTTCCGCTCGATAGAGAGCTGTTTACCGTGCTCATATCCGGCGGCAGCCTCGGTGCGAGCAGTATTAACAACGCGATGGTCGAGGCGTTGAATTACCTGCTCGATTTAAGGCAGAATATTCAGTTCCTCCATCAGACCGGAGAAAAGGACTACGAGAAGGTTACAGAGGCATACAGGAGACTTGGGTTCAAAGGCATAGTGGTGCCTTTTATATACCAGATGGCTGAAGCCTATGCCATGGCTGATATGGTGATTTGCAGGTCCGGGGCCACAACGCTCGCTGAGATAACAGCCATAGGGAAGCCGGCCATTCTTATCCCTTATCCCTTCGCTGCATCGAACCATCAGGAGTACAATGCGAGAAAACTTCAGGACATGGGCGCTGCCAGAGTGGTACTGGACAGGTCGCTCTCCGGAGAGCTGCTGTCTGAAATGGTCAGGGAACTTTATGGCGATGAGCATGCCTGTCGTGAGATGCAGAAGGCTTCAGTAGCATTCGGCAGGATTGATGCTGCCGAAAAAGTAGTCGATATTGCACTAAGCCTGGTAAGAAAGAAAAGCAATAAATAAATATCATTTTTTGAATTAGGGCACTCTTCACTACTTAAATTTTCAGCATTTAACATTATCAGAAGGAGATTTATATGTTTAACAAATACAGGGCCGTCCACTTTGTAGGTATCGGCGGCGTGGGCATGAGTGGAATTGCCGAGGTGCTTCACAATCTGGGCTACGAGGTGACAGGCTCCGATCTTAAGGAATCGGAGACGACCAGAAGGCTGACCAGCCTCGGCATCAAGGTGAAAATAGGACATGCACGGGAAAATACGGACGATGCGCATGTAGTTGTAATATCGTCGGCCGTATCACCTGCTAATCCTGAAGTTGTAGAAGCAAAACGGCGGGCCATTCCGGTAATTCCGCGCGCTGAGATGCTTGCGGAATTGGGCCGCCTCAAATATGGGATACTGGTGGCAGGGGCCCACGGCAAGACGACTACAACTTCACTTATAGCCACGTCTCTCGGCGAGGGAGGACTTGATCCTACGGTCGTCATAGGCGGCAAGCTCAATGCCATGGGGAGCAATGCCAGGCTGGGGCAGGGCGATTACCTTGTTGCCGAAGCTGATGAAAGCGACGGTTCGTTTCTGAAGCTCAACCCTACTATAGCGGTCATTACAAACATAGACAGAGAGCACATGGACTTTTATAAGGATTTGGAGACGCTGAAATCAGCTTTTCTTACTTTTATAAACAAAATACCTTTTTACGGCATTGCCGTAGTCTGCCTCGAAAATGCTCACATAAGAGAAATCCTTCCCTTCATTGAGCGAAAGGTGCTGACATACGGTCTTACTGACGCGGCTGACATCTATGCACGCAATATAAGAAATGAAGGGACCATGATGCACTTCGAGCCTGTGATGCGGGGGAGTTCTCTCGGCGTATTCAGCATTCCAGCCCCGGGGAAACATAATGTGCTGAACAGTCTTGCTGCCATCGCAACGGCCCTGGAATTGCAGATTCCGGTTGATGTTATTTCAAGGGCCCTCACTAAATTCGGAGGTATACACCGCAGGTTCGAATTTAAGGGAGAGGAGAAGGGCGTTAAGGTGTATGATGATTACGGGCATCATCCTTCAGAAGTGGCGGCCACTCTGAAGGCTGCCAGGGAATGTTTCGCAAATCAGAGGATTGTTGTTTTGTTTCAGCCCCACAGGTATACCAGGACGAGGGACCAGATGGACGAGTTCGCGGTGAGCTTTATGGATGTGGACAAGATTTTTCTCATGGACATCTATCCTGCCGGAGAGAAACCGATAGCAGGAATCACCGCAGAAGCTCTTTTGAAAAACATTAAGAAGGCCTGCCCGGGCGCCATTCATTATGAGCCTGACAGGAAGGCAATGGTCGGCTCTATTGTCAGCGATCTAAGACAGGGCGATGTGCTCCTCACTCTTGGGGCAGGAGATGTCTACAAACTGGGTGATGAAATTTTAAAGGGAATTAGAGACCTTTCGTGAAGGCAATAAGAAAGGGCCTGTTACCACTTTAAAAAGGGGGCAGGACCGTTGTTTATTTCCGCATTGTTTTCGCGAGATACACAACGCACTCTTCGCAGAGCTTGCCTGATTCCCTTCTGCATATGGTCTTGTTAAGCTCCCAGCAAGGTTTGGATTTGTTTACATGCGCCGTGCATTTGAGCCGGTTATCGTCGGGGCAGCTGGTGATTTCCCAGCAAGGGGCATAGTCCAGTAATTTCTTGATGCCCTCAATGCTAATCTTATGCTTATGTATCAAATCTCTCAGGCAGCCGAGCCATTTGATGTCATTGTCCGTGTAATAGCGGTTTTTCTGGCGTCTGGCAGGTGTGATAAGCCCGTGTCTTTCATAAAGTCTCAAAGTCTGCATGGTAATGCCTAACAGTTCTGCTACGATCCCTATAGGATAAAGCGGCATTTCTTCTCTGCCGGGAATTGAGCTGCCCTTCATTATTTTCCTCCGAGATTTACTTAACAATTAATATAAATAAAGTATATCAGTTCAAAGACGACTAGTATAGAGCGTCCAACGCTCTTTTTACCGTTTATCTTTATGAACATCATCGTCATCGAGCATGCGGTATTTAGGCCCTTCAGGGTCATCATATTGGCCTGTCTTTACGGACCACAGAAACAACAGCCATGCCGCTACACCAAGCAGGACCGAGATAATAATAAGCAGATATAAAGTCCACATCCTGGTCACCCCGCCCTTTTGATTCTGAGTGAATTAAGAACGACCATAAGGGAGCTTGCAGCCATTGCTCCAGCCGCAACGATTGGATGCAGCACTCCTGATATTGCCATAGGGACAGCGACTATATTATAAAAGAAGGCCCAGAAAATGTTCTGTCGTATTATGGAATAGGTCGTCCTCGACAGGCCGATGAAGTATGGAATAAGACGCAGGTCGTTTCTCACGAGTATTGCGTCTGCGCTTTCGATGGCTATGTCCGTCCCCCTTCCCATGGCTATTCCTACAAGGGCCTCTGTCAGAGCAGGCGCATCATTGATGCCGTCTCCGACCATCATTACACTCTCTCCACCCTTCTGTGCTTCTCTTACAAAGTCTTTCTTTTTTTCGGGGGTCATTTCAGCAATTGCGTGCGCCACGCCGGTTTTGGCTGCTACGGCATTGGTAGTCAGACGGTTGTCCCCGCTTATCATGGATACGTCAAGGCCCATTTTTATAAGACAGTCGGCAGTGCCCGGCGCTTCATCTCTGATGACATCGGATACAATGAACATGGCCCGCACCATGTTCTCCCATGCCATATAGATGACCGTGGCCGCAGATTGTTCATATGTCACTGCAATGTTATCGACCGCCTGAGCGGCAGTCAGACTGATTTTGTTATCAGCCATCATGGCATTGTTCCCGACATAAATTCTTTTCCCGGCAACAGTTCCCTCAACCCCTTTGCCTGGTACGGCTGCAAAACCGGAGACCGGCAGCAGGTCTTTATTTGCCTCATGTATGATGGCACGGCTTATACTGTGCTCTGACAGGGCCTCAACTGAAGCGGCAAGGGACATGATGTCTTCCCTGCTTTGTTCATTGTCAAGGATTATGACCTCTTGCAAAACCGGTTTGCCGACTGTAAGGGTCCCGGTCTTGTCAAAGATCAGGCGTGTCGTTCTGCCGGCATTTTCAATTACCTCTCCATTTCTTATGAGGATACCTTTTGACGAGGCCATGGCGGTGAATACAAGGACAGCCAGGGGTGTCGCGAGGCCCAGACTGCAGGGGCATGCTATGACCAGCACCGAAATGCCGGCCATCAAGGCCCGCTCGATCCGGAAATTGTTAAGATAATACCCGGCCATCGTTGCAAGACAGATGACAAGGATTGCCGGGACGAAATATCCGACGACCCTGTCAGCTATAAGCTGGATTTTCGGCTTGTGGGCCTGCGCTTCTTCAACAGAACGGATAATTCCTGATAAAACGGTCTCCTTGCCCGTGCGCGTGACTTCAAAAATAAATGTACCGAAAAGATTAATGCTTCCTCCAACTACTTCGCTGCCTGCGGCCTTGACAACAGGTTTTGACTCTCCTGTAATGAGTGATTCATCGACTTCGGATTCTCCGCTAAGCACTATGCCGTCCAACGGCACTCTCTCGCCTGGAATTACCTCCACGAAATCACCTTTTCTTACTGACGACAGAGGAACGGTCTGCCCGGCACTGTTTTTATCTTCGCCATACCTGCGTACAACCCGCGCATCTTTGGGAGTTAACTCCGCGAGTTTTTCTATGGATTGAGAGGCCCTTCCTTTCGCAGCAGACTCTATATACCGTCCCAAAAGGATCAGAGTGACAATCATGGCGGAGGTATCGAAATAGACCTTGCCGTTTACGGTAATCTCATAAACACTATAAATAAAAGCGGAGCCTGACCCGAGGGTTATCAGCGAATCCATGGTAAAGTGGAAACGCCTAAGCCCGATCAATGTGTTTTTTATAAACGGCATCCCTGAGTAGAAAAGGACAGGCATGGTCAGAATAAGTGAGATAATCTCGAAAAGATGTCTGATGTTTTGCTCAATTCCCTGGAAGTATCCGGCATACAGGGCCGTGGAATAGAGCATAAGCTGGGACGACAGGAAAGCCGCTGTGCCGAACCTGACCAGCAGATCGCGTGTTTCTGCCTTCTGTGCCTTGAAATGTTCTGATTCGGAATAAATTTTTGGAGTGTATCCTATTGAAAGTATACGCCGGAGGATCGTGTCGATACCGGCGCTCGCGGGGTCCCACCTTATGCGTGCCTTGTGTGTCGCGTAATTGATCCTGACATATTCAACGCCCGTGGTCCTGCCGAGATACTTCTCATTAAGCCAGACACACGAGGCGCAGCGGATGCCGTCAATGAAGATGTCCATTTCTTTCTTGCCGTCCGTATCGCGCACCAATTCCGAAAAAGGTTTTATATCGATTTCCTTTTTCGCTATTGCCGGAATTCCGGTTTCTTCCCATTTGCGCCCTTCGTAAAAAGCATCGAGCCCCTCGCTATAAATCAGCGCATAAATGCCGTGGCAGCCGCCGCAGCAGAAAACTTTTTTTTGACCGCGTATCTCACCGTAAACCGCGTCCTTTTCCGGGAATGTCAGGAGACAATGGTCGCATTTAAGCATTGGCTGCTATCCCCCTGTAAAGGAAATAGACGCCCATGGCGAAGATGGCCAAACCGCCGGTCCTGTATATCCGGTCTCTCATTGCGGAGTTCAGGTAAGTTATGACAGACCCGAACGCCACTAAAGAGGGTGTTGTCCCCAATCCGAAACAGAACGAAAGAAACATGCCCTGTGGAAGACCTCCTGCTGCTGCGGCAGCGATAAAAGCGGAGTATGAAAGACCGCAGGGAAGGAAGCCGAGGAGAATTCCGAGTGAATAATAACGCCAGGAAGACTCTCCTTCCAGCACAATCTTTACGGCCCTTAGAATAAAGCTGTTATGTTTTTCGAAGTACGCGGCAACACTCAGGCGGCCGAAGACACTGAGGCCCATTATGATCATGAGAAGTCCTGCAGCTATTGATACGGCATTCTGAAACCCCGCAAGCTTTCCGGCAACGTTTATGAAAGAGCCGGTCAGTCCCATCATGGCCCCGATACAGGAATAAGTCGTAATTCGGCCTGCATTATAGAGAAGGTGGGGGATGAAAGCAGAGGCAGACCGTGCCTCTCCCCTGGAATGTATGGCGTACGACGCCACAATCGGCCCGCACATCCCTATACAATGGCCGAAACCTCCGAGCAGTCCGGAAGTAAGCGCCAGAAAATAGACGGTATTCATCAACCTTGCCTCGTGGTCTTATAAAAAATCAGTATGTAATGCTAAACAGGAAGTCGACCTTTTTGCCTTCAGGTGTCTCGACTGTTGCTCTCCAAAGCCTCTTTCCGCTGCGGCATTTTGGTATGATTCCTTTTCCGGTATAGGCATATTCCGATGCTTTATGTAATACGACCTGGTTTTCTCCCATATACATGCCTGGCATTACAAGGGTCACAAATACCTGGTCAGGTGAAGTGCCGCCTTTCAGTACGACCGTGAAATTGAGTTCCCGCATGGCTTTGACAGGTTTAGGGTTCACATCAAACATAATCTCCGTATCGCCCGAAATTTTCTTGCAGGCCGCCCTGTTTATGTCGCAATCGGGCTTGCTGTCCGTCCCCTGCGCATGAGCGATGTTCAGGATTAAAAACGATTGGCCCGCTATATAAAACACGATTAGCATAAAAAGGGCGAGGCTAGTTCTTTTTTTCATCGTCGTCGTCCAGCATTTTATATTTTGGTTCTTCAACTTTCTCTATCTCCTCTTTTTTCTTTTTGGGCCTGTAATAATGGACAATAATTGCTATGAAGGCTGCAAAGAGAAGAACGTTCATTGCCACATTGATCAATCCATGAAAGTGCATAGCTTATCTCCTTCCTGCTCCAGTACCTTATTGTGACTACTGTGGGCTGACATAAATCCTGGCGTCGTAACGAACGACGTCCCTGTTGAGCTTTACATGAGCGGTCGCGTCCCAGTAGCCCGACCCCCCGGCGTTGACTGCCGCTGTATATTGTCCGTCGCCCCTGCCGGTAAGTCTGTAATCCGCTACTTGAGGGCTGCCGAGGCGGTTGAGCCGTATATCGATGGCAGCGTCGTTAATGGGACGTCCCTGCCTGTCGCGGACAGTGACCACCATCTGACTATCGCCCCTGTTAAGGGTGCCGGGAAACGTAACTTGCCATCCCAGTTCCGCCTTGCGTTTCAGCCCGAATTCAAATTCTTTGCCCGCGTCGTATGGATTTTCTTCGACCACCACATCACGTTTTTCGATGCCGACGTATACTACGATGGCGACTGAGGCCATGCCTGCTATCAGCAGCGAAATGACAAGGGTCTTATAGTTTATCAGGGATGACAAAATGCGCCTCCTTTTTAATATGTATGCCTGCTGCCGCGTCGTCAACAGTTATGGTTATTGTTCTGGTCCCTTTTATGGCCGGTGACTTTCTTATAAATAGAAACAGCGGATATCTGTCCATGCCGCCGGCTTTAACGTGTATCGGTCCTTTTATGGATTGTATAAGGGTTTCATCAAATTTTTCTACCGTTACATTCAGGTCTACCGGTTTGTCCAGCATATTCTTAATGCTGAGCACGTAGGCATTAATAACTTTCTGGTCTTCCGTGGTCCTCGGCTGCATGTCATGTGGAAGCACTGCCACATCTATGCCGACACGCGCAAATGAGATGTATACATATAAGGCAAAAAAGATGACGACAAATGAGCCTGCCAAAAAAGAATTCGGTCTCAGGACCCTTCCTCCGCCACCTGGACCGAAGGCGTAGCGTATCAGGCCCTTCTTGCCGGACCGTGACATGACTCTGTTGCAGGCATCTATACATTCAGCGCAGTTGATGCATGCCGCATCTATTCCGTGGCGGATGTCTATGCCGGTAGGACAGACTTTTTCGCAGCTTCTGCAGTCAATGCATTCCGCGGCCCTGTCAGGTTCAAGCTCGATGATCAGGGTGCTCTTGTCAAATAATACGCTCTGCAGTTTGGCATACGGACATACGGTAGAGCAGAATTTATGGCGCAGTAAAGCATAATTAAGGAAAATAATTGCGGTCAGGACGATCCAGAACCCCCATGTTGTTGCGCCGAGTGTTCCACTGAGAAAAGCGGGAATAAAGTCGTAGGGAGAAACAAAATACCAGATAAGGGATGCGGCAACTATTGCGCTGATCAGAAAGGTGATGGCATAAGACGCTATTGAATGTCCCAGGCCTTTCCGCGAAGTCTTGTCGACGAATGCCGTGAAATCAACGAGCACGGTCTGGGGACAGAGCCAGCCGCACCAGATCCTGCCGAAGACAAGCGTTATGAAAACGATGAGCAGTGTCAGGAATATCGCAGCTACGAGCACGATGAAGAACTCCTGTATCCATATGGTGCAGCCGAATACATGGAGCCGCAGTGTTGGGATGTCAAAACGGAAGGCGCTTTCTCCGCGTATCTTGATAAAGGGCAGACCTACTATCAGAATTGCCTGCAGGGTCTCGGTAATCCACCGCCACGACCTCATCGTCATTTTAGGCCACATAATTGATCACGTTCCTGAAAAAAAGGAGGGTGGAGAAGGGGATTATCTTCTCCACCCCATGGAGGGGGAAGAAATCTCTATTTCTTAATCGACTCCGTATACTCACGTGCCTGGCTCCAGCCGCTGATTTCAGGGGTGAAAGAAACGGCGTAATAGATGCCCCATATTATCAGGCCGATATATAACAGAAGCCAGCCGATTGGAAGTTTCTTCTTGGTATCTTCACGTTCCATGTCATCTATCCTGTCGACCTCTTCAAGCGCTGTATTTGCCATATATTCCTCCTGTCCTTATTTGCCTTTCAAAGACCTGATATAAGAGACAAGCGACCAGATCTTTTTCTTGTCGAGGGTTTCGTGCCATGACGGCATCCCGCCTTTGGTTTTTTTCCCGCCCTCCAGTTCCTGGCCTGCTGTGGTCCCGTTGGCGATGATGGAGAAAAATGTTTCGTCGCTCCGGGCATGCAACCATTCGTTGTTCTCCAGATTCGGGCCTATGCCGCCCTTGGCGTTAATGCCGTGGCAAGCGGAACAATTCGTCTCGAAGAGTTTCCTGCCGTCGGAAATGGCGTCCGCATTGCCGGCCAGCGGGTTCTTCTCGCCTTGTGCGATCATTGCGGCCTCAGCCTTCCTCGGGACTGCCGAGCCCAGGGTCTGCATGTATGCAACTAGGGCGTCAAGTTTTGTCTTTCCTGCAAGCGCCTGGAGGTCTGCCGGAGTGCATGGGAATGAAAGTGCCTTCATGCGCTTTTCCATTCCCTGCGGGTCAAGGGTATAATCTTTCAACCATCCGTAAGCAGGCATATTGGAGTCGGCAAACATGGCCCTCGGATCATTGAAATGCTTATAGTGCCAATCGTCGTTGTATTTGCCCCCTTCTCTTGCGATGTCCGGTCCTATTCTCCGGGAACCCCACAGGAAAGGCTGGTCATAGGCAAATTCACCGGCCTTGGAATATTCTCCATAACGCATCACTTCGGCTTTCAGGGGCCGCACAGTCTGCGTATGGCAATAGAAGCAGCCGTTTTCCTGGTAGACATCACGCCCGGCTAATTGCAGGGGAGTATATGGCTTTAGTGTCGAAAGCTTTGGATGCATGCTGTCGCTCATCATTGGAAGGAGCATCATGACGATTGAACCCGAAAGCACTGTAAACGTCACCACTATTGCAAAGAGAATAGGTTTCTTATAGATAGATCCGGCCATGGCTTACCTCCCCCCTGCTGCGGCTGCTGACGCCTGATTTTTTTTCGCCTGCACAATGGTCATGACTATATTGAAGGCGAAAACGCAGAGCCCGACGGTGAAGATGGCCCCTCCAAGGGTCCTGACCTTCCAGTAAGGATAATTGGCTGTGACCTGTTCCATGAAGGTGTATGTAAGGCTGCCGGTATCGGGAGAGATCGCCTTCCACATGCTGCCCTGCTGTATGCCTAGGATCCACATGCTTATGGAGAAAATAAGCTGTCCTATGAGCACGAGCCAGAAATGCGTGTCTGCCAGCTTGATGCTGTATATTTCCGTGTCATATATCCTGGGGATGACGTAATACATGGAAGCTCCGACAGTCATTGCAACCCAGCCCATTGTCCCCATATGGACGTGACCGATGACCCAGTCAGTGTAATGGACCAGCTGGCTGACGACTCTCAAGCCCTGAGTCGGACCCTGCAAGGTTTGCAGGCCGTAAAACGTGATCCCGATGATGAAGAATTTGGTGAGATAGTTCGACTTCATCTTGTCCCAGTTGCCGCCCATTGTGTAATAGCCGTTCACGACAGATCCCCACGAGGGCGCGATCAGGAACATGGTAAAGGCTATGCCGACGGTCTGTATCCAGTCAGGAAGGGGCGTGTAAACGAGATGATGTGCCCCTGTCCACAAATAAGCGAATACCAGAGACCAGAAGGCAACTATCGAAAGCCTGTGGCTGAAAATCGGCAGGCCCGTTGATTTGGGCAGGAAGTAATAGAACATTGCGAGTATCGGAGTAGTGAAGACAAAACCGACAGCGTTGTGACCGTACCACCACTCCACATTGGCGTCGTTGACTCCGGCGTAAATGGAGTAAGACTTCGTAAGGCTGACAGGGATGGAGAGATTATTGACTATGTAGACCACAGCTACGCCGATTACAGTGGCTATGAGATACCAGAGGGTTATATACATCTGTTCCTCTTTTCTCTTGATGATTGTGCCGAAAATATTAACGGCGAACATGACCCAGAGGATGACGACTCCGATGCTGAGTGGCCATTCCAGTTCTGCGTATTCCTTTGATTTGGTGAATCCGGCCAACAGGCTGAGCGCCGCGACCAGGATGGCCGCATTAAAAATATAAAGCTGGACAACAGCTAATTTCGGAAAGAGCAACCTCCTTCGGGTAAGTCTCTGCACCATGTAATAGCTCAATGCGAATATCTCGGCTACGGCAAAGCCGAAGGCCAGACCGTTTGTATGCACTGCCCTCAACCGTCCGAAAGTGAGAAAGGGCCCAATGTTCAGTTCTGGTTTCCACATCTGGATCGATATGAATAACCCGATGAGCACAGAGACCGCTCCCCAGAAGAGTCCGGAAAGGCAGAATCCCTTGACAGCCCTCCATTCATAAACCGAATCGTCCGCCATATAAGACCTCCTTCAACTGTTATTCCGCAATTGAGTTTCCATGTCTGTGAGGCATGGAAATAATTCAATACTATTACAGATTGCGGCACTCGTCAAATGTGCAAGGCAATACTCCCGGACAATCTCCTTGAGACGCTGCTTTTTGATTATAATTCTCATATATAAGACAAATTATATCTTCAAGCATATTAAATGTCAAGATTTATAAGATATATGCTAATTATAATTTTAGTTAATACGGTAACTATTTGATGTATAATATTATGTGGTTAAATATTCTGTAATAGTGCCGGCGTACAATTCGGAATTCTGCATCAGGCAGTGCCTTTCGTCTTTGATCGACCAATCGCTTGGCCGGGAACATTACGAAATCATAGTGGTCGATGACGGTTCAACGGATGGCACGGCAAACATAATCAGGGAATTCGAAGTGAAATACCTATGGGAACCGAACAGCGGTCCTGCAAAAGCCAGAAACTACGGCGCAAGGGAGGCGGCAGGCGAAATTATTCTTTTCACCGACTCCGATTGTGTTCCGTCTCATAACTGGATTGAAGAAATGGTGAAGCCATTCAAGTTGCCTGATGTCATCGCGGTCAAGGGGGCCTATAAGACCTCTCAGACGTCATTGGTAGCAAGGTTTGCTCAGGTGGAATTCGAGGAGAGATTTGAAATCCTCAAGAAAGCCGAGAGCATAGACATGGTGGATACTTATGCCGCTGCTTTCAGGCTTGACATATTCCGAAAGTTCGGCGGGTTCGACGAATCGTTCCCCGTTGCCAACAATGAAGACACGGAGCTTTCATATAAACTCTCTTCCGCCGGACACAGGATGGTCTTTAATCCCGATGCCATTGTGTTTCATCTGCGGCATCCGGACACCCTGTACAAATATTCGAGGCAGAAGTTTTGGCGGGGCTTTTGGCGCATGGTGGTCTACAAGAGGTTTCCCGGAAAGGTCGTCAAGGATACCTATACCCCCCAGAGCCTGAAATTCCAGATACTCTCCCTGTTCGGCGGGCTTCTCTTTATTATGCTGGCTTTCGTGAGCAAAGGTGCGTGTTATCCGGCAGCATTATTCTTGTCGGCGTTTGTTTTGTCTGCGGTACCCTATTGCGCGTCTGCCATGAAGAAAGACCTGATTGTCGGATTGTTGTCGCCTTTCCTGCTGGCAGCGCGGGCTTCTTCAATCGGTCTCGGGATAATTTATTACTTTACCGCCCGCTTTGGACGATGGTGAATGTTTTATCGTTAACTGTTATCCGACCCGACCGCTGCATTGTCGAAGGGTTGGAGGAAACCTGATAGTTTACTGATCCGCTGCCGCTGCCGGATTCGTAACCGGTGAGTGTTATCCACGAATCAGCGCTTGCTGTCCAGGATACGGATGCAGTTACAGAAATCGATCCGGCACCACCCGACGCCGGGACATCCGCCCGATAGGATGCCAGCAATACGGCACCGGCACCCGGCTTCAAGACGTATGCGTGTGGTCCGCGATCAGCACAGCGCAAGTCATCTCCCAGGAAGGCGAAGAACCCTTTATGAACGGAGTCATAGACCATACCATAATTCCAGGAAAAGTTAGGTGATTGGTCTGGAAACTGTTGGGTCCAGTTACTGCCGTCCCAAGTCCACGTTTCCTCGCGATAGTCGAAGGAGTACCCTGTATATGGAGGGGTCGTCGGCATATTTTTAGCACCGTAGCCGCCAATCAGGACGATCTGTCCGAGGTCAGGGTTGTATTCAATACGGGCGCCCATCCTCGTTGATGGAGCCGCCGTAGTAATTCTTTGCTGCCACTGCGTGCCGTCCCACGCCCAGGTATCGTTAAAAAAAGTAGGCTTGTTTTGGCTGGATCCGGAGTAAACATTTTGAGAACCGCCGAAAAGCACGACCTCTTTTCTTGCCGCATCGTACGCCATTGCTGCTCCATCTCGCGGTGATGGTGATGCAGGGCTAGATTTCTTGTTCCAGTTGTTGCCGTCCCACTCCCAGGTATCAGCCTCGTCAGCGTTCCCGCCAAAAAGTACTATTTTTTGGCTGTCCGGGTTGTAGACCATGGCGTGATATGTTCTCGCACTTGGGCTGGTCTGAGGGTGCGCCTGGGTCCAATCCGCACCGTTCCAGATCCAGGTGCTGTCGGAATAGGCGCCTGCGGTGGAGTCGTAACCGCCAAACAGCACTATCTGGTTTCTTGCCGCATCGTAAGCCATGGCATGCCCGGCCCGGTATCCAGGGCTATGGGCAGGGCTCTTTTGGAGCCAGGCTGTGCCGTTCCAACCCCAGGTGTCGCTGAAAGGGGAAGCATCCCAAGTGCCGCCGAACAGAATGGAATCACCATTGCCGGCAAAAAAGGCCACGTCCATGGCCATTCTTGACATTGGGGCATCGGTAATCGTCAGGAGTTCCCAATCGAGTTTGCTGACAAGCGGACTACCGGCTTCTTGTGTGAGGGTAAACACTTTGTCGCCGATACTGATCGTGCCTGACCGGCTGGCGTTACCGGTGTTCTGAGCGACTATGTAGCGGAATGTCCCTGACCCGGTATCCATGAACTTCGAGAAATAAACGCTTTGAATCCATGAATCGTTGACCGTCATGTCCCAGCTATAGTCTGATGCATTAGAAGTAACGGTGATTTCGCCTGTGCCGCCGATAGCCGGCAAAGTCGCGGAAGAAGGGCTGATATTGAGGGAACCGGATTCTCCATTCTGCGTCACAACCGCTGTCGCCCCACCTACAGTGACCGTGCCCCATCGCGTACTGCTGACCGATGTAGGTGCTACCGTCACGGTGATCTGTCCATCGCCTGTCCCGCCGGCTCCTGATGAAATCGTCATCCAGGGCACCGAGGACGCCGCTGTCCAGGCATAACCGGCCGGAGCGGTTACATTAATCGTAACTTGTCCCCCCGATGCGGCAACATTAGAAGTGGCAGGACTTAATGAATAGCTGTCCGATGCCGCGTAAGAAACTGTTACTTTCAAACCGCCGGCAACATTTTGATCGAGATTGATCGAAAGATTGGAGTACGGATCTCTCCAACTGCTGCCTGCTGTTAATATTGCATTGCCGAACAAAAGCCCGCCAGGATCGTCGGCATTAAATCTCAACAGATTGGAATGAATTTCGGTGTCGTTCCACCCGCCATCCTCATAGTGAATAAGTGCTCCGAACTGAGCAGAAGGAAGGTCTGCATCAAACACTCCAGCCGTGGATTGGCGGTATTCCAACCAAAGCCAGGCATTATTCCCAGTACCCCGTTGGATCCGGATGACCTTGAGGCCATTGTCTGCAGCTTCGTAAGGCTGCAGAATATAGGTGCCGTCGGAGCTGACATTTTTTAGGTCAACACCCTGCTGAAGCCAGCCCAGCGCAAATTTCTGGGGTGCCGCCCAATGTCCCGCTCCCCTTCCCATATTAGAGAAACTGTCGCCGAAGTCATGCACTTGGTCCCATGACGCAGGGAGTTGCCCTAAAGGGCCGAGGGCTTCGTTGCCGAAGTCGGCTGCCCGTGCATGCTCCAGGCCAAGGTTGTGGCCCATTTCGTGGCAAGCCGCCTCCAGCAGGTCTGTCGGGCTCCCCGCACTTGCATCACCAAGCCATGTTGTAGAAGCAATTATTGATCCCTGAGGGTAAAGCTGAATTGTATCGCTTCCAATCGACCCGAGCCCTCCTGATTCAAGCCCCGTACTCGACTGGGGAACCACAAGAACGATGCGATTGTATTTGGTGAAATCAACTTGAGCAGAAGCCGCGCGCACTGCTGCATCCCGGACAGAGAGAGGTTGATTGAAATAATCCGCATCGAGCACAAATGGGCCGTAGACATCGCCGGTGGCCCAGACCTGGCCGTAGGACGACTCGCGCAGGAAACTGTCAACAGACTTGCCTGGCCCAAAATAGGTGGTCCGTAAGAGTTGCGGAGTGACGGAACTCAGCAACGGCATACTCGGAAAAGAGATGAGCAAAACGGCAAATTTTTGCTCGCCGGTTGTTCCGGATACTTGTATTTTCTGTGTCGGGATCTTTAGTGTATCAGCCGTCCCCGCAAAGGCGATAGAACCTAATAGTATAGATAGGCTGAAAGCGAAGATGATTCTTAGCGGAAACAAGACAATCTTCTGAAACGCTGGTGACACAAGAATCTTTGAAGTAAAGTGTTTTCTGATGTGCTTCATTTCAAACCTCCTGTGGTCAGGACAACCTTAATGCTAAATGAAAGCTTAAATATTAAAAAGGTTACTGTTTAGGCACTGTCATGTTTTGCATACACCATGCCAACATTGTCCAATAAAGTAAAAAAAATATCGCATTGAGTCATAAGGTTTTTCTGGGAATTAAAAGCTAAAAGATATAAGAGAGGACTGATACTGACAATTTGTGACACCGGAACTGACAAAAAATGCTCACTTCTTTCTCACACTGCATAGAAGCCCTCTCAATTGATAGGAGCCGAAGGCTGTGTTATAAGGCGGGGAATCGCTTGTGAGCACATTTGCATTTGACTCGAATAATCCGAAACCTTCGCCGGCCTTTTCAGGAAACCACCACCCGTGCTCGACGCTTACGACTGACGGATGAATATTTTCAGTCACCTTTGCCTTCATGCTTATCTGACCTCGCGGAGATGAAACTATTATCCAGTCACCATCTGCAATCCCCAAATCCGAGGCTGCGGAAACATGCATCTCCGCGCACGGATCAGGACTAAGTTTTCTCAATGACTCTACCTGTCTGTGCTCGCTATGGAAGAACTCGGCCTTCCTGCTGCCTGTTATCAGGACAAAGGGGTAGTCTTCATGCAATTCCGGAGTGCTCATAGGGCTTTCAGGGGGCTCCAGGTAAGTCGGCAGCGGGTCATATCCCATCCTTTTAAGCACCGAACTGTACAGTTCAACCTTTCCCGAAGGGGTCCTGAATCCTTTTTCAAGATACTTCCTGTATTTGTGCGGTGGACAATAAGGTCCTCTGTCAATAAGCTCGTCGAACCGCATGTTCAGAGGGGACAACTGATAGTCGAAAATGTCCCTGTATGTGATATCTGAATCAGGCAGATTAAGTCTTTTGGAAAGCTCATCGATGATCCATTCATCCTGCCGGCATTGCCCGTTCTGCGTAATCCGCGGTTGAGCAATGACATTGTTTTCAGCAACGAGCGGGAACCCCATCAGGTGTTCCACCTCGGGCCAGAATGCAGCAGGCAGAACGTAATCGGCCAGTGACGCAGTGGGTGTCATAAAGAGGTCCGTCACAACGAGCAGGTCCAGTTTATTCAGCGCTTCATAAGTATTTTTCGGATTTGCTACTGTCAGTAATGCGTTATTTCCGAATACCAGTAAAGCCCTTATCCTGTATGGGTCCCCATCTCGCATTGCCCTGAAGAGCGCAGGTATGTGGGCGGAGGGCATGTAGGCGCGCCATCCGCCGAGTAGTTTGAATTGATCAGCGCCCAGTCTCTTTTTAGCGGCTTCGGGAGGAAGCTTGTCTTTGAGGACAGGGTAACTCTTAAGAATATTCATCCCGATGATATCTCCGCCGGGTGTGTCTATATTTCCGGTAATGGCCCGCAATATGGCGAGCGCCCTTACAGCCTGGAGGGAATTGACATTCTGCTCGATTCCAAGCCCCCACTCAAGAATTGCGGGCTTTGTCGTTGCATAGAGAGTTGCCGCCTGAACTATGTCCGCGGCCTTTACGCCGGTAATCTTCTCAGCCCATTGAGGAGTGAATGGCCCGATATGATTTTTCAATTCCGCGAATCCGCTCGTCCAGTTTTCTACGAAGTCCCTGTCATAAAGTCCACCGGATATGATTGTATTTATCATCGCCAGGGCAAGTGCAGTATCCGTGCCGGGCCTTACAGGCAGCCACATTTCGCATTTACGGGCGGTCTCCGACCTGCGCGGGTCAACGGCTATTGTCCTGCAACCGTCTCTCATGGCCTTTCTTACCGATATAGCCAACTCGCCGTCAGCGCTCGTTACGAGAGGATTGTGTCCCCAAAAAAGTATGCATGCCGGCTTTGTTTCGCCATAATAGTCGGCTGTAACAAACCCTCCATACGTAATATTGCTGACAGTAATTCGGGGAATGAAACACTGCGCGAGCCCCGGTTCATACCAGTTCGGAGTGCCCAGCGCATTGGCAAATCTGACGACATGCATGTAGTGATGTCTTCCGGTCCCCTGTCCAAGAGCTATGGATTCGGCGCCTGACTCGTGTCTGATTTCAGCCACGCGTCCGGCTATTTCATCAAGCGCGGTTTCCCACGAGATCTCTTCCCACTGCCCGCTGCCGCGGTCCTGGCCCTGTTTTCTCTTTAAAGGGGTCTTCAACCTGTCAGGGTGGTTGGCAATGTCTGGAGATCTAAGCCCCTTGACGCACATCCACCCGCCGCTGATGGGAGAGGACGGGTCGCCCAGGACTTTAACTACCCTGCCGTCACTGACATGAACAAGCGCCCCGCACCCCCCATGGCATACCCTGCAGGTGCTTTTATAAACAGATGGTTTCATAATTCAAGATCTCATGCAAAAGGAAGCAGGCAGGACATGGTATTTGAGCGGCTTTGGCAGCCCAAGTGAAGCAATGGATGGCGTAACGGGCTGCCATCCTCGGAGACAGGCAGGAGGCCTGTCGAGAATGAGCGAAAATATTATGGCCTGCCTGCTTCCTTTTGTCATCCTTATTTTTCGACAACATCAGAGCCCTTGAGCAGGTACTTGATAAAAGTCTTCGCCGACTTGAGCGTCCTCTTCATCTCATGCGGATTAGTCAGCATCTGCCCGGCTTTATAGAGCATATACCCCGGTCTCAGATAGAATTCCTTTCGGGCATAGTCACAAAACTTTACCAGTTCCGTCGAAGTGAGGGCCTCTGTCTTAACAACCGTGTTATGCAGTCCTGCGGGCGTAAGCCATTTCGAGAAATCACTCGTTGTAATCAACCCTCTTTCCTTGTACCACGCATAAGCCTCTGTCCCCGGGTAGACCATTATAGGATAAAACTGCACAGTATCGGGGCTAAGCTCCTTTGCAAGTTCGAGCGTTTGCTTCATGGTCTCCTTTGTTTCACCAGGATGTCCGACCATAAAACAGCCGTGAATAAGAATACCCGCCCCGCGCGCATCTCTCATGAACTGTTTCATCTTGTCTATAGTTATCTTCTTTTTTATATTTTCGAGCAGCAGGCTGCTGCCGCTCTCAAAGCCTACACACAGACACCTGCAACCGGACTCCTTCATTATTTTCATGGTGTCGTAGTCCAGATCGGCCCTTGCATTGGCAGTCCACGATACATGTATCCGTCTGTCTATTATTTCCCGGCATAATTCTATACACCTCTTCTTGTTGGCCGCCAGTGTATCGTCCTCAAAAAATATGGCACTGAGACCTGGAAACGAATTCGCAATATACTCTATCTCGTCGCAGACGTTCTTCACGCTCCTGGTCCTCATCCTGTGCCCCATCATCGTCTGGGGATAAACACAAAAAATGCACTGGAAGGGACATCCCCTGCTCGTAGAAATTGTGACCATTGGGAAGAGGGCGTTCGGGTTGAAGTAATGGCGTATATCCAAAAATTTCTTGTATACGGTACTTACAAAGGGCAGTTCATCAAGGTTTTCTATGAGCGGCCGTCTTTCACTGCATACGGGCGCCCCATTGCTGCGGAAGCAAATGCCTCTTACTGCGGTAACAGACGCCTTGCGCGAAACGACATCGGCTATTTCCATGACAGTATAATCGTATTCTCCCACTGCCACTGCGTCGATTGCGGGGCTGATCGACAGTGTATCCTCAGGCAGAGCGGAGACATGCGTTCCGACAAGAAGGATAAAGACCTCAGGAAGGACCTCTTTGAGGGCCTCGCACATTTTAATATCGCTGTGTATGCTGGGAGTGCTCGTGTCCATTACAATAAGACCGGGACCGAAATCCCCCGTGCGCTTGATTACGTAATCGAGATCATGGCCTGCCGCGGGGGCATCGATAAAATCAATTTCATGTCCTTCCCTCTCAGCAAGGGCCGCTGACTGCGCAAGCCACATGGGATAGTAAATAGTACCGCTCTTTGTTACAGCAGGGCTCCTTTGAGAACGTGAGAATTTTTTCAGAAAGGGAGGATTGAGGAATGTTATCTTGAGTTTTTTCATCAGGCTGTCCTTTTTATTATTTCATCGTATTGCTTTAATTGTTCTTCCATAAAGCCGAGCTTGCCGCAGAATTTAATTGCGGACTCAGGGCAGACGCATAAACAGTACAGGCACTGAATGCATTTGCTGTCTTTGTTCTCTGCGTCAGACAAAGCTCCCGGGAGGTCAAGGCCTATTGGACAGTATTCAACACATTTCCCGCAGTTTGTGCATTTCTCTAAGTCAATGGATAAGGAAACGCATTCCGCATCTTCCTCGATAAAGACATCCTGCCTCAAACCTGTCATGTACAGCAGTTTGCCGCCTGCCTTCGTCGAGCAGAGGTAGTTGAAAAGCGGGGTGTTTCTGATCGCGAGAAAATACTTCTGTCTCTTTGGACTGTGAATGAACGAGGCGATGATACCGGCCTTGGGAGGTTTAAAATGGAAGATGCCGCCCAAATTGTAATTCCTGACAAAATCATGATAGCTGCCGTCGATTGTCCCTCTAAGCTCCGCCTCGGCAAGGGTCCTGACCTTCCTGTAATCGAAGGACGCAAATTTTGCACACATCAGATCGACGAGGTAGGGGTTTGTGCCGACAAATACAGCACCTGTTTTCAGCGGGGTCCCTCTTGTCGGGCCGAGCCCTTCCATAGAAAAAATAGCATCGACAATGTGCAGATGCGGCTTGACGGCCTTGTTGATATTCAGGATATTTGCGGCAAGGGACTTATGGGTCTTCTTCTTGTTCTCCTGACCCACCAGGCAGCCCATGAGATTCTTCAGGCATGCGCTCATGCCGGCCTCAAAATGGGTCTTGAGTTTGGGCATGTTTATAAGGAAGTCAGCTTCGATACATTCAGCGG
>JADFXI010000008.1:28260-45321 GCA_015233655.1 Nitrospirota bacterium
GCCATAATAATCGGCTAGTTTGTCGATCCTGAGCCTCGAAATAACGCTGATCCTGCTTCTGTAAAAACCGCTGTTGGTCCCCTCGCCGATCAAGATATTGCTGTAACCCCTGGACTTCAGGAACTCAATGACCGCAGCCAGCAGTCTCAGGTCGGTAGTGTTCCCTGTGAGTGCATTCATGTTGCTGTTCAGATTAGGTTTGAGCACGATGCGGGCCATTTTATCTGATGGAAACAGGTCCATATATTTATTCTCAATCAGATTTGCGAGTCCTGATTTAATCTCTTTTGCCGTATTCGCGCTGAAAGTGTCAAATCTGAACATTTATGTCCTCGTCTCCTCAAATAAATCTTTGACTGCATGGAGAACGTCATTTACTTCAATATCACCCATGCAGGCATGATATCTGGAGAAGCGGCATGAACTCTCGTCACATGCATACCTGCACGGAAAATCCTTCTCAACCACCCTGTGCGCATTTCCGTAGGGTGCAGTCTCTATGCTCTTAGACGGGCCGAATATGGCAACCGTGGGGGTCTTCATAGCTGCCGCTATATGCATGGGAGCGCTGTCGTTGCATACAAACAGGGCAGATTCAGACAATACCGCCGCGAGTTCTCTGATCGTCAGTTTGCCTGCCATTAAGAAAGGGGTATGTTTCATTTTATTTGTGATTTCTGCTGCCTGCCCCTGTTCTTCCTTTGACCCAAGCATTACAATCGGCAGGTCATATTTTTCCTTTAGTTTATCATATAACAGTGCATATCTATCCGTAATCCATCTTTTCAGCGGCAGCCTGCCTCCGGCATGCACGGAGATAAAAGGTTTCCGGATGCCGTGGCTTTCCAGTACATCCGCGGCCTTTTTCTTTTCTTCTGCGGAAAGATATATGCCCCATTCTGCGTTTTCTGTTTTGCAGCCGATGGACCTTGCGAGGTCGAGGTGATATTCGATCCTGTGTTTCATCTCCCGGTACGGCACGCAATGAGTCAGGACATATGAACCACCGCCGAAGCCGTAACTCACCCTGAACCTCGCCTTCAGCGGGTATACAATTAACAGCAGTTCCCTTATATCACCCCTGGCTTCGATGACGAGGTCAAAGGATTTCCTTTTAAGACCGCTTATAAACTCCATGTAATCCCCTTTTGCAGAGTTATAAAACCAGAAGGGGTCATAGGTTATGATTTCATCAATATACGGGCTTCCCCTTAGCAGTTCGCCTGCCCCGGTTGAAGTCAGGAAGGAAAGCCTCGCATTGACAAATCTTTCTTTCAGGGGTCTCAGCATCGGCACTGTCATCATGGCGTCTCCTGTATAGGCAGTGCGGACAACGAGAATTTCTTTTATGGCATCCGGAATTATTTCCTCTTTCTTCGTCAATAAGCGCTTAGGCAGGAAAAGCAGGTTCCCGATAATGTCCGCAAGCATGGTGGCATAGAGCTTCTTCCTGTTTATTATTTTATATTTCATCCCAGAAGTGCCAACTGAAAGGATATTTTTTAATATATCTCTCCGCAACGGACAGGAACTTTTCGGTCATCTGAATTTTCTTTCCCTCAATATCGCCGGAAGTCCCTTCTACGGGTTCCTCGAATATTATTCTGAACCTGTTGTAGCTTTCGGCAACGATGAAAGTCGGAATATAAGCTGCTCCGGTCTTAATCGCCCATGATGCGGGGCCCAGCGGGATCATCCTCTCGGAACCCAGGAAATTAAACGCCTTGTGTTCGCCGAGCATTATCCCCCTGCCTGCGCCGTCCCCTGTGGTGAGAACAACGCCGCCTTTCAACAGATGCCTGTAGGCCTTGCCGAGGTATTCATTCGCGGACAGTATTTGCGCAGGCAGCATGGACTCATATTTCAATCTGTATTTGAAGGCCACGCTGCGTCCTATCCTGCTTAGTCCCTCGTCTGTGGGATAGCCTATTTGCAGCGGATTATGACCCAAAAGGGCCAGCGTGAGAAGTGTAATCTGGACCGGTCCGAAGTGGGGCTGGACTATCAGCGCGCCCCTCTTGCCGTGCAGCACACTATTGAGGACTTCGATATTTTCTACGTTCACATATTTTTCAATAGTGCGGTATGAATTCAATTTCGGATAAAGAAATATATGCAATCTGTCGACATAATGTGTCTCATAATACCTCTTAACAATTTTACCTGCTGTCTCCCTGTCGGTCCCGATGACGTCTGATATCCGGTCGGAAATGCGTTCCTTCTTCTTGCCGTTCAAGGATGAGTGCAAATCTCCCATGAGCTTAAAGAGAAAGAGGGCCGTATTTACAGGCAGTGCAACGACAAGCCACCTCAAAGGAAACCAGACGAAGAGTCTTAAAATATCACGGAGGATGCTCTCTTTAACTGTCATGGAAATATCAGTAGATGAGAAGCATGAAAGTTAACAGCCACCCTGCAATTACAAGCTGCAGAAATCTGTCTTTCATCAATACCTCTGTCGGCGAGCTGCTGTTTTTCAATACAAGGGTTTGCTGCATATACCGCATGAGCCCCATGATAACGAACACTACGGTAAAATATAGCCTGTTGCTGTGCATCTTGGCCACAACATCCGCCGATATCGTGTACATGATATAGGACACTATAACTACGGAAGCCATCACGACCATAGCTGAGTTCAGAAATTCTACGTTATATCCCTCTATGACTTTTCTCGCCTTATGGCCGCTTTCGAGATAAAGAATCAGATCATCCCTGCGTTTAGCCAAGGCAAGAAACAGCGCCAGTAAAAAGGTTATTACTATTATCCACATTGAAAGTGAAACACTACCGCTTTGCGAGCCTACAAAGAGTCGTATTATAAAGCCGGTCGCGATAATAAAGATGTCGATAATGGCGATATGCTTGAGTTTCAAAGTGTAAGCGATATTCATGGCAACGTACAGCAATATGAGAAGGGACACGCCGCTGCCCGGAATAAACGAGATACCGAACCCGGCCGCCCAAAAGACCGCCATCAGAACTACGGCCGATTTTTTGGAGACCTTACCCGAGGCCAGGGGGCGGTTTTTCTTTGCGGGGTGATTTCTGTCGTCCGCTATGTCATGATAGTCGTTGAAGATGTAGATAGAGCTTGCCACAAGAGAAAAAGAGACAAAAGATATAAGGGTGTTAAAGAACAGATGCATATCGGTGATCTTCAGCCCGAAAAACAGCGGCATGAAAATAAAAAGGTTTTTCAGGTATTGGTGCGGCCTCAGGAGTTTTATATAGTTTGTCATTTCGGATATAACCTTATTACATGCACTGAAGGAGCTGTTATGCCTCCTGAAAAAGAAAGATTGCTGTTCCCCTTCAATGTGACGGAATCGATCAGCTCCAGCTTATGCGTATCGTCAACAAGGTAATGCTCATAAACGACATTCCCGGATGTCCACGGCAGGTTGTTGAGCGTCATGCTGAACCCGTTGTAGATTCTTGGGACGCCGAATCTCGATACGTAAGCTTCATATTCAGGCCAGGCCGACGGTCCATCCGAACGTTCATATTTATTTAAATAGTTTGCCACATCGTAGTTCGAAAAGACTATGGTTATGCTGTTGGCGCTGCCGCCGGCGATCGCGGCAAAATTCATGTGGTCTGTGCCTGTGGTGTACAGGCGGTTGTTCCCGTAAAGAGAGTTGAATCCTTTGAAAGCGTAATATGAAGGTTTGCCGCGAAGTTTGCAGTCGACAAGAAGTATGTCATGGCAGTCGGGTTCGGGGCGGTTTGAGGTCCCGGTCATAGGCACGGACAGACTTACTCCCTGTTCTATCATGTTAATGAGCGCGGCGATGCTATGGCTGGCCGTCCATGCGGTGTCAAACTGCTTGTGGTACGATCCGCTCCACAAATCACCGAGCAGGATGTTCCACTCGTCATTGCCGGGAAGCGGCGAGCCGTACAGATTGCTGAGTGTCGGATACTTTTGCAATTCTGTTTTCAGCAACCGGAAATTATTGTAAAAAAGATAATAAGGGATCCCCGAGTAGGCATGCATCGAGAATATATCTATAGGCACATTATTACGTTTTGCGTATGCTAAAAAGTTGGTGACCCACGAACTGATATACGCATTGTTTGATGTGTTGTTGACCACTCCCATCATCAGGCCGCCGGTTACGAGAACGTAATTGCTGTTCAATTTTTTCAGGGCCTTTGCAGCCGTTCCATAAGCCTCGAAAAACTCCTGCTGGGTACCGTTCCAGAAAGGCTGATTGTCCGGCTCGTTTCCGAAACGAAAAACAGTCACGTCCCAGGCATGCCCGTTCCACTGGTCGTTATTAAGGTGCCGCACCACATTTTTCACATACGCGGCGTAGTTGTCCGGATTGTCCGGTTTCCTGACGAGCGGGAACCACAGAAGAGGCTTGACGCCCACATTGACGAGAGACTCAACCTGCCGGTCCAGTATCGTAAAGTCGTAGCTTGAGGGGTCGGTGATGTCCGACTGGCGGGGTGGCATTGGAGGAGCTGTAACCTCGATCATCCTAAATCCTGCATCGCTGACCAATGGATATTCAGACCTGTTAAAGCGCGGGTCTGCAGTGGCACCAAAAATATAATTTCCAAAGGCCCCGAGCGATCTCGAATAATCAACCGTCATATAAGCGGTTACAGGGGCAGTTTGAGTTGCGGCGTGCCTTACTGCCGGGGCCGCTATCCCTACTGCCTCCATCTTCATAAAAAGGTCGTCGAGCATTTTGAAGGCCTCTTCGTCTCGCCCATTCTGTCTTAATATCAGTATATTCTGAAGCAACCCAGGCGGGGCTATCTGCCGCAGCTCCCCTTCATGTCCCGACGCTATGGATGAGATGAACCATGTCTCCAGTATCTTTGCCCTTTTATCAAAAGTCCTGCTGTCGGTAGGCCTGCGTTTAACGGCATCGAGCGTCCTCGATATTTCATCAGAGGAAGGGTCTGAAGGCTGTGCATGCCCGGGCATGGTAAAGACAGGCAGCAAATAAAATGATACAAGGACCGCGTAAAATATAACATATTTGTTTATCATGGCTTGAGTGTTCCCTGGATGGAAGTCGACGGCCCCATTTCAGCGCGGTGCAGATTATATATTATCAATAATAAGGCTGATAAAATTACCGGAATCAATTCCCCGTAAATTCTTAGTTCCATAACATTACCTACAATAAACATCCCGATCAGGAATGGAAATAACACTATCAGGGTCCTTCTAACAAATTCGTCATTGACCAGCTTAAAATAATAAATGACCCCAATCCAGACGAAGCAGAAGCTGCTCGCTACCCGCACAAAGTTGACAGGGTGGGCGATCAATACCCCGTTAACAAAAAAGAAATTGACGAAATACCCCGGACCAGGATTGCCGGCATACAGCAGCGCGAGGAACTTTTTAATTACGGCCCATATGAGCAACTGAAAGAAGCAGTGGGACACTACAGGCAAGATCTTTTTTTTGTCGATCGCGGTAACAAGATAAATAAAGGTGAGAAAAATGGTGGTTTCCCTGTTAAAGGTGGCAATGATAAAGACCGGATAATATACGTACCAGTTTTTCTTGTAGATCAGGATTAATCCTAATGTAAAGAAAAGAACAGACGGGACATCGTATGGGTAGTAGATCGCGTTCAAAGACCAGCTATAGAAGATATATTGATAAGGCAAAATGATAAACAGAGTAAAAGAAAGAAGAGTGGACAGAAGCCCCTTTTTTATAAAATTAGAGATATAAGAGCGAAAAGCGAAGAACAGGAAAAATGTCGACGCAAATTCAATAAATTTAAATAAACGTAATGGTGAAGAAAGCAGCGGCAGCCTGAGTTTCATCAAAAAGTTCACGACCCACGGAACTAATACCCTGTATTGGGTCGGAACATCCGCGGAATTTTCGAGGAGTAAGGATAAGGATGCTCTTCTGGCTTCTTTGCAGAGCATAAAATGCATATCGGTGAAATACAGCGACAAGAGAGAAACAGCGATCAAGAGCAGGGAGAACTGAAATAATTTAAGACCGGCATCCATTTTATTTTGCATATTGCTCCCCCGGGACCTTTCTGTCAAAGAATAATCTTACGGCGTATGATGAAAATAATATGATGTATGGTTCTATCGGCATCCTGTATCTTGTATGCCCTACTATAAAAACGGAATAGAGAACGGCCAATGACAAAATTATTGCGCACAGCAGCAAGGCATCTCTTGCATTACTCTTCAGATACATGATGAACCCGGCGGCGCTGCTTACGAGAATAAGAGCATATGGTATCCTGAATATTTTCTTATAAAGCCTGCCTTCATCAGACATAAGATTATCAGGAGGGAACCATGTGAAATAATAAAGTTTTTTCAGAAAGAGCCTTGCGAAATGCATGGGATTGCCTTGAACATAAGATATCGCCTGGGAATAAAGCTTCTTGTCCTCTTCCTGCTCAGAGAGACCCAGTTCTCCCGCAGCAGGCTTGGGCAGATTGAATTCCATCCGCTCGCCTGACGGCTGAAAGAATGTTCCTGTTGCGTTAGGATTATTGCCGAGCCATAAATTGAGCCCCATGGCCGTTTTCGTTATGGGAAACTCACCGAAGGCGATGTAATTCCTCACAAGCCATGGGCAAAAAATCAGAAACGCAGCAACCATCACCACTAAACTCCTTTTGAGTCTCTGGCCCCATGTGCCGTTTAATGTCAGCAGCCAGATCCCAATACAGGGAACCATAGGCACGGCTACATTTGAATTAAGGAGTGTAATGCCGATTAATAGGCCTGCAATCACCTGATGTTTCAAGTCCGGAGTTTCTTTCAATTTTAAAAGGGAAAGCACAGACAAAGACAGCCAGAATGTGAAAAATGTCTCAGGTATAATAGAGAATGTGTTCAGTATAAATACAGGATAAATGACCGATATAATGCCCGCTGTGAACGCTGCTCTGTGATTAAAAAGCCTGGCGGCCATAAGATAAATAATTACGCATGTGGCGGCTGAAACTGCTGCCTGAAGGAATTTAATGACCCAGAAACAGAGGGGGCTCTTTATGAAATAATAAACTACGGCGAGAACAGCCGGGTAAAATGGCAGTTGATCAGCTGAGGGCCTGTATTGACCCGTCTCTCTCATATGCGTGAATAGCTCGCGTTCGCCCTGTCCGTAAAGAGGCTTTATTGCCGGCACATTGGTCCTCAAAAAGAAAAAATAGTTCTCTACCTTCAGAAAAGACTTGCCGTCTTTTCCCAGAATTTCCATGACTGGTACGCTATATCCTTCTCCTTTTATAAGGGAACGAGCAATAACGCCGTACTCGTGATCATCAGGGTAGGTGACCCCCTTGAAGGAAGCCACGGCAGTAACGGCAATTATTCTCAGCGTCAAAGCAGCCAGGAAAATGAATAACAGCGCTCTTTTCCTCCCGCTGAAAGAACTGCGATTCGTTTTCATACGTCTGTAGCAAAGGACTTCAGTGGCATGTATATCACCTTCGCCGCAAGAGTCTTGCGATTATTACGCGCGCCATCTGACCGACCTCGTAAATCTTGAAGAAAGCCGTATAAAATGAAGATAACGCCTTCCTGTTAAGCAGGCCAAACAGCTTTTTGCCTGCCATCAACCTGATCAGAGGTCCGGGGACCCCGTAATTGGCATATAAGAATATCAAAAAGTTGCTGTATTTGCCCTTTAACCTCCAGAACTCTCCTGAATAAGACTGTTGGGAACTGGTGTCAACCAATCCCTCTTTCCTGGCATTGTCATATAATACCGATCCTGGGAAATATCTGAATGAGGCAAGGGCAAGGTGGAACGGTTTCGGGATACGCATAATGAGGTCGAGTGTTTCTATTTCGTCCTCTTCCGTTTCCCACGGATTGTCGAGAATGAAGTCATAGTATGGCAATGGAATCTCTTTTTTGAATCTATTGATTAACCCAGTCTGTTTAATAATAAGGTCGTTGCTGAATGAACGGTGAAACATTGCCTTGGTCCTGGCGCTCCCGGTCTGTATCCCGAATTCAAAATAACTGAGCCCTGCAGCGGTGAGGAATGTCAGTTTTTGTTCGGTAACAGTTGTGGGACTTCCGAGGCAAAAGAAGTTCAAACCGACTTCCTGTTTGTAAAGGGTTGAGAACGACTCTACGTCCTTATCGAGCCTCGCAAAAAAATCATCATCGGCAAACCATATGGCGCCTCTGAAATCGTAGTGTGCCCGGAACGCCGACAATTCGGCCATCACATTTTCAGGGCTTCGTTTCCTGATATACCTTTGTCCCTTATACATGGGGCGGTAGAGGCTGTGGAAACAGTAAGAGCAGGTGTGAGGACAGCCGCGGGCCGTCATTGTGGTATAAACCGTTTGAGGGCCTATATCAGCGCGTCCCAATCGCGGCGTCAGAAAATCCTTCTGGAGTTCCCAGTCCATCTTGCGAATCTCATTCCGTTTCTGAATTAATGCATAGTGCTCGGCCCCGGGCGCGTAATCAATAAACGGCAGTGAATCGAGGTCCTGAATAAGCGGGCGGACCTGGTTTTGGATTATGCGGCCGTCCTTCATGAAGCAGAAGTTTTCCGTCTCATAATAGTTCCTGCCGGACTTAAGGCACTCTGCCAGTTCGAGCAGCGCTTCCTCGCCTTCGCCGCGGCATACGCCGTCGGCATATTCGAGACACTGTGCGACTTCAATTGTGGCGTGTATGCCGCCCCATATTACCGGGACCTTCAGCAGCCGCTTTATTGATTTAGTAATCTGTGCCGCGCGATGAAATCCCGAAGAGAGAAACGACAGGCCAATCAGGTCGGCATCCTTGCATAGGGCCACCACCTGATCAACTACTTCATCGGAATGCCGGATCCCGCCGGAAGCTATTTTGTGCCCGCCATTTGCAAGGAAAATGATTCTTACTTCATATCCATGTTTTTTCAGATATGAGGAGAGGCTGCGAACGCCGATGGCGCTGGTGTCCGGAACGCTTAACTCGATCAGGGTAATTTTCATCTGAGGGTCTCCTCCTGGTTTCTGTGAAGCAAAACACTAAGGGAATAAGAAGCAAAAAGTATAATAAAGGGTTCTACAGGCATCCTGTATCTTATATGACCTACTACAAAAATTGAATAAAGGATAGCGATGGAACATATGACCGAGCCTACCAGAAAAGCATCCCTCACATTTCTCCTCATAAATAGAACAGCCCCAGCGACGCAGCTCGCAAGAATAAGGCCATACGGAAATTTAAACAGTTTCTTGTACAGGCGGGCCTCCTTTGAAACAATATTATCGGGCGGGAACCATACGAAATAGTAAAATTTTTTAAAAAACAGACTCGCGAAATGCGAGGGGTTCCCTTTAACATACGCCATTGCCTCAGCGTTAAGTTTCTTGTCCTGCTTTGTCTCGGATATTGCAAAGTCTTCATAAAAAGAATTCGGCAAAACGGATTCCATAGGCTCAGATGACGGAAGAAAAAATGTGCCGGTGGCCCTGGGGTTGTTGCCTAACCAGAAATTAAGTCCCATTGTCGTTTTCAGGGGAGTGAACTCTTTGAATACCACCTGATTCCTTATGGCCCACGGGGAAACAATCAGAAACGCGGTGCCGATGACCAGAAGGGTCCTCATGACTTTTTCTTTCCAGCCGCCCGGCAACCAAAGCAGCCATATGCCCAGAAAAGGTATGGCTGGAACGACAATATTTGAGTTCAGTAACGTAATGCCTATAAGGAGGCCTGATACGAGCTGATTTCTTAGAGAAGGCCCGTCCCTCAGAAGGAGCAGGGAAAGCAAGGACAGGGAGAGCCAGAAAGTTAAGAATGTCTCGGGTATCATTTTAGCGGCGTTCAGAATGAATAACGGATAAAATGCCGTGATGACACCCGCTATTAAAGCCGCACGCCGGTTAAATAACCTTAGCGCCGAAAGGTAAATGATTATGCAGGTCAGTGCTGATAAAAAAGCCTGCAGGAGTTTTATCAACCAGAATGAGAGGGGGGCGCTCGAAAGGTAATATGCCGCCGCGAGCACTAGCGGATAAAACGGGAGCTGATCGCCGGTAGGCCTGAACCCGGCCAAATCTTTCGCGGGCGAGTTCCAGTCCGGCTTGCTTATAATGGGAACACTGTATCCCTCTCCCTTTATAAGGGCCCGCGCAATAACGCCATATTCATAATCATTGTTCAGGCTGTCATTTTTTAATACGCTGCCGGCCCCGATGAGAAAGATTATTCTCAAAAGCAGAGCTGTGATAAAAATGCCTATTATTATTTTATTTCCGTCTTTCATAAATCCAAACCGAGGCAAGAGTTAATTGTTTCCTTCTGTTTCCGTCTGTTTTGAAACAATTATGCGGAATGCGGCGACCCCGATACCCGACAACACCCAAATGGAGACATTCTGATAATAACTTACTTCCGTTACAGATAGGACCGCGCTTATAATGCCGCCGCATAACAGCGCAGTCAACATGTCTTTCTCAAGGCCGTCCCGTAACTTCCTCATCAGACGGTAAACTCGTACGGCCGTCAATGATACCAGCGACAAAAACAGCAGGCTCCCTATTATGCCAAGGTCGAAAAAAATAGACAGATAAGTGCTATGCGGGTTTGCGACTTCAATGCCGGCAAAACCGGGTTCTCCCCCGGGAAGACGTATAAAGTAACCGCATCCGCCTATGCCGAGACCGTATAGATAGGCGTCCCGCTCCGCCATCTTATTATAGCAGTTATTCCACCATTTCAACCTTGAATGCAGGGCGTCCTGGGCCTGACTCTTGGATGCATAAATAGTGGGCAGAGACTGGTCTTTATTAATGCCTCTTAATGCCAGAAGGCTGCTTTGAGCTATCAGGAATATTGCAAACATTAATATGAAGAATGCGGTAAACCTGAACAGGTTTCTCATAAAGGATGACCTTATCCTCTTTACCGTACTTGCCATTAGCAGCATGCCCGCGAGTAATCCAACGATAGCGCTCTTTGACTGGGCAAACAAAAATGCAAAACCCGAAATGACAATTAAGGATGCCAGAAGCCATCTCCTTCTTCTGTCTTCGCTATTGATGAAAAGTGCTATTGAGACAAATATGCCTAATCCAACGAATTCCGAAGCAGTTTTTTCGTTCGTTAAACCTGCAGCCCTCATGTTATTGCCGTTAAAAGTGACTTTCAGGGCGAGCCATTTGGCAACGAGGTAAATCTTCCTGATATCCAGCGATTGGATCGGGAGAATGGAGATCAGCATCGTAGCGACGATGACCACAGCCATAGCGAACATGGTCTTAATCACTGTTTTCAGATCACGCTCTGTTTTAATCACGGCTGCCAGTGTGAAATATATAAGCGAGTGAACGATAAAAAGAGTTGTTGCATAAAGGCTGCAAATGGTGGACGGCGACCAAGATACAGACAGAAGTATCCAGCCCGTGAATAAAAATAATAGTATGTTCAGATTTCCCTGGTATGCCTTCCGGTATGATGCGACTGGTCTGCCCTTGACCGTACTGCTGTAAAGCAGGTAACAGAAAAAAATTATAAGGGCCACAAGGTCTATCATCAGGAAGTTTGCGACGAACGGCCTTCCTTCAGTATAAACTTTGAGTTTGAACCAGAAAACAGACGTAATCGGGGGGAATATTATTAATAAGGGGATGGCGTATTTGACATTTGCCAATACCATCGCTGCTATGGCCGCCACCGACATTGCAGCAATGACGATAAAAGCCCCGGTGAACGGCTCAACGGCCATATATCCAATCATCAGAGCGGCAGGCGCCGCGAAAGCAATAAAAAGCAGGACGCATATTACTGTGCGCAAAGAGGGAGTGACGGAAAAAAGATCGGCAGATCGGTATAAACGCCTTATTGTGTCCATTATGGCTGGTACAGCTTTTTCAGATGCAGGGCATTTCTGATAAATTCCCACTCTTTGTCGCTGAATGCCTTTGCCAGTATCAACACTGCCACATACAGAAGGAGAGATACCGAAATATTAATTATATCGCGGCCGATATGCGGTCCCTCGCCGGCACCCGAAAAATAATAAAGGTATGTACCCATCGCAATAAATGCCGCACCGGGTTTGACAAAGATGCTCCTGTTAATTTTGAACACGGTATACTTTGACATGAAAAAAAACAACGCTGCAAACAATGCGGCATAGGACAAAGTCATGACGGCGGCGCAACCGATAAGACCGTATCGTGGAACGGCGATGATGCCGAAACAAAGATTAACAAAAAAAGCGATTCCCCACCCTGTAGTAAGAAGACGCTGCCTGTGCTGGGACAGCAGGCCAATCTCGAAAAGATGGGCAAGAAAGGTAAAGACCACCGAGAGTATAAGAATGCGCATGGCAGGAATTGCGGCGGCGTATTTGTGCCCATAGACAAGCATAATGATATCGTTGCCGAAGAAGAAAGTCAGCGTCATCAACGGCAGGCTCAGCATAAAAAGGACCTTGGCGGCATGTTCCATTATCAGGCGGCTATCATGTTTCAGGCTCGAAAAAACGGGGTAGAGGGCCGTCACGATAACTGCGGAAACGGATTGCAACTGTATGAGAAGCACATTTGAAGCCTGGAAATATGCCACGTCCTTCAGGGTACCGAAAGCCTTTAACATGAAGACCCCCATCCTGATACTTGCTATGGCAAAAAATGTGGAAGCCGCGATAATCAGTGAATCCCGGACTATACCCTTCGACCGCGCAAACCCGACCGGGACATGCGCAGAGGAGTAGTTGCTCCTGAAAATTAAAATCGTAAGCAGGGCCTTGACCATGTTGCCGACGGCCATTGAGGCAAAAACCGCAAAGAACCCAAGTTTGTAGTATGCCACGGCGACAATGCCCAATAAGGTTACTGTCTTTGTTAGAAAAGTCACAAACGTGTTGTATTCCATTTTCTCGAAGGCCCTGAAGACCGAAAGGTAAACCGAGACATACATCGAAATAAGCTCTGAAAAGGCGAACATAAACAGAGATCCGACGGCAAGTCTGTTGGTCAGACCCAAGGGAAAAGACATAATGATTATTAAAGAAAGGCTGATTCCGGCCAGTATAAGCCTCGCCCCTTTTACGTCGCGGAGATATTCGAGGAGTTTGCCCTTGTTGGCTGCTATGTCCCTGACCATTACACGGTCGAGGCCGGCGCTGCACAACATCAGGAGAATCCCAGCAAAAGTCGTGATCAAAGTATACAGCCCGAATTTTTCAAGATCCAGGTATCTTGCAAGGACCGCTACTGAAACCACCCCGGCAGAGATTTCTATCAATTTCTCGAGGAAACCTACGATGGAATTCTTGGCTATCCGTGTTAGCAGACTGCTGCTGTTCATTCCGGTTTATTCAGGACACTTTATTGAGAACCGCACCGGCTATAAAAACGCCGGATTCATTCAGGTCATCTATGGCCCATTTTATATTTTCGAGTTGATATTTTCCGGCTTCGACCACCAGTATTGCGGCATCGCTCTCTTTTGCGATAAAAAGGGGCTCCCTGCTTTTATTCAGCGGTGATGAATCCACAATGATTACATCAAATTCCTTCCTGGCGGCCTGCAGCAAATCCATGAGATATGGAGAGTTTTTTATCAGCGGGATATTATGCGGGCCCGTCAAACCGGTCGGCAGAAAATAGAGGTTGTCATCCAGCTTCCTGAATGCCGGCGCATTATCCGTATTATTCTCCTTTGCTGCAGCGATAAAATCGGCCAGCCCTCTTTCCGTCTCTTTCTTTTCCGCCGGTCTGCGGTAGAGAGTTGAGAGGAAGGGGTCGGCAAGGTTGAAATCGATAATAAGAGTTTTGAGGCCGTTTTTGGACAGCAGGAGTCCGAGATTTGAAACAATGAGACTTTTCCCCTCTTTTTCTCCATAGCTTGTAATAGTCAACATGCCGGGATGTTTATCATTACCTCGGTTTTTTGCGTCAATTCTTATCGAGAGCCATAAGTCGCTTACTGCGCTGAAAGCAGTGGATGACTCCTTTGGCGGAAAAAGCTTGCCGTCTTTCAGCAGGGGAATATCGGCAAGCACTTTCTGCCCTGTCCATGCCTTCAGTTCCTGTGTACTCTTTATTGTGTCGTCTATGTATTCCGCAAAAAAGACCGCAACGACCCCCAAAACGCTTCCCATAATGAGCGCCAGGAGCAGCATGAATTTTTTCCTCGGGAAATATATGTACCTCTTCTTGTCTGCAGGGGGAATTTGCGCAGCCTCTATTACCCTCATGTTTGTAATGCTCATCGCTTTTAATACCTTTGCCTTTTCAAGATCGCTCAGAAGAGATGTGTAAACACCAAGCACGGCGGTATTTATGCGCTGCAGCCTCGACAGCTCGATCTGCTTGGTCGGTATGTCTTTCAATTCATTCCTGATGGCAGCAATCTGTTCCAGGGCCGCCCTTACATCAGGGTGCTCCTCTTTCTTTTCTATCGACATCTTGACGAGAGATAATTCTGTTGTAACGAGCTGGCTCGTATATGTGGTTGCTTTCTCATCCATGTTTATGGCCTTGTTATTGATCTTATATTGCCGCAGAGTGTCTTCAGAGTCCTCTACAATATTTTTCAGTCTCAAGGTCTCTTTTGTAAGTATGTCGATGGTCCTGCCAATTTCCTCTCTGTTCAGATTAGCCATCATTTCGAGAAACTTCGACGTTAAAGAACCCGATATTTTCACAGCCATCGCTGGGTCAGATGAGAATCCCATTATTTCTACCACGTCCGAATCAGAGATCTGCGAAATTTTCACTGCCGTCTTGTTTAAATACAGGTCGATAATGCCGGACTTGAGCAGTTCAGGTGTTGAAAAAGGGGTCCCGTTTTTCTTCCTCAGTTTTAAATCTTCTATCACGCCGTTCAAGGTGGCTGTGCTAGAAATCACGGCCCTGATTGTGCCTCCAATGTTGTCGACAGACGTGTAATCGAGTTTGCCCAGTGATGAAGGAACTACAGAAGTGATGCTGGAAGACGGGTCCTGTGTTCTTATCAGCACTTTGGTCGTCGCCTTATAAACTTGGGTGGCGGAAAAAGCGAGGACGAGAGTCAGCAGCACTATGCCGCCTGCGATGCGAAAGAAGAGCAGCCTTCTCTTCCAAAAAACGGCCCAATATTTTCTTAATTCCATATCTCTTTTCCCCTCTTATTTGGATGAGCCGGCCGGTATGGATATCGTAGAGGTAGTCCCTTTTCCTTCAGCAGCCGACTTGACCTGCGGCCATAAGATCATAGGACTGGCTATAGTCGAGAGTGTCGAAAAAATCGCGTTGATATGGCCCAATACAGACTCGACATCGGCTATGAATGTAGTAGGTGCATATACAATGTCTTCATTCTGCAGCACTATGTTCTGCGCAAGATCGCCCTTGAGGATGTCTTTAACGTTGATTATCTTCAGGATCCCCTGCCTTACTACGACGATCTTGCTCTCATTGGCGGTGCTGGCCAGCCCGCCGGCCCTGCTGATGGCATCCAAAATAGTAATGGGTACCGTGTAAGTGAACGATCCGGGAGATTTGACCTCTCCCAGAACTATGATTCTTTTGTTGTCCCGGGCAACATACACAATATCTCCGTTTTTCAGTTCAGGATTCTGGGTTGGGTCTCCGCTTTCCAGCGCCTTCTGGATGTCGACCGCAGTTAATTGAGGTTTGCCCTCGTCGTCGTTCCGGATGATCATGACGTTATTCTTGTTTGCATTACTGGTAAGACCTCCGGCCCTGGCAAGCAACTCTACGATATTTATCGGTGGATCGAAGGCCACGGCGCCGGTGGTTGACACTTCTCCCATGACTATTATTTTCTGCTCCTTTTTTGGAACAAATACAATATCACCCTTTTGCACCGTTGCGTTTTGGCTGATGTCCCCTTTTTCCAGAAGCTGTTTCAGATTGTATTTCTTAGACTCCATCCGTTCGCCTTCTTTTCTCATGACTGTAACTACGGTCCTGTCCGCATTGGTGCTGAACCCGCCGACCCTTGTAATGACCTCCAGCAGCGACATGGGCGAATCTGTCATTTCCTTATCCAAACCGATAAACCCGGGGGTGGATACCTCGCCCAGCACCATCACTTTGTTTGTTTCTGTCGGCACATAGACCAGGTCGTCCTTCATAAGCAGAATGTCTTGTGTTTTGTCGCCCAGGAGGGCCTTTTTCACATTGATATTCAGCACCGTTGAGCCGCCTCCCGGCTGTTTTCTTATGACAAGAACATTTGTCCTGTCTGCATTAGTGCTGAAACCTCCGGCACGCGATATGATTTCTATTATGGTCGGCCGGCGAACAATTGAAAGAACACCCTGATTCGTGACACTGCCCATGATAGTTATATTATTGCTCTGATAAGCCGTCACCGTGATTATGACCTGAGGGTCCTTCAGGTATTTTGAAAGGCCTTTCGCAATCGCGGCACGCAAGGTATATGCAGTCATTCCGGTAACCTGCATATCGCCGAGAAGAGGATACGTTATCTTGCCTGACGAGTCTATCTGTTGTGAATAACTCAGCTCATCACTTCTGTAAACCTTTATATCCAGCTTATCGCCGGGCCCGAGTATATAATCCGACAAGTTGTAATCTTCCGCTGTTCCAATTGCTGCCGGGGGATTAGCAACACCGGCAATAGAGTATGTGCCGGTGAACATGAAGGTGACTATAATGGACAAGGCAATCAGTCTTCTCACGTACCTACCCTCCACAAAGTAATAATACAAAGTGACAGAAGCTCCAATACAAACGGGTTTATTAATATAACTTAATAATCCCCGCAGTTGCAAAACAGTGCACATATCGGCAGCGGGCTGCCGCTCCCCGAAACTATTTGCCCAATAATCGCAAAAGCATGTTGAGAATAACGTCTATATAAGCTGTTTTACGGTTTATGTAGTATATAGGATATAGAAGATTCTCGTTCTCTTTGATGACCCCTTCTTCTACCGCCAGTTTGAACAGGGAGGTATGCGGTTCTATCCTGATGGAGTTAAGCTCAAAATGGACCCTGCGCCCCATTTCCTTCCTGGCTTTAATGCAAAAAAACATAAGCGAGACGAACGCTGCAAGGGTCTGTCCAGGCGGATTCTTAAAAAAGTTATAACTGACCTCTACCCCGTCA
>JADFXI010000008.1:45434-50098 GCA_015233655.1 Nitrospirota bacterium
CTAATGACCAATTCCACGAACTCACGGGTCAGACCTTTTTCATTAAACCATGCGGACCAGTTCACCTTTATATTACGGCGTATCATTTCCCTGCATATGTCCCTGGCATGTTCCTGCGGGGCATTGAATACCGAATCCACAAAGGTAAACCGCTCAACGCCGTGTTCTTTGACCAGCAGCTCGATTTCATCAACGACCCTTTCAGGCGCTCTCAGCCTGAGGGCCCTTCCGTTCAGGAAGCCGTAAATACAATAGATACAACGAAACCCGCATCCGCGCTTGGTTTCTACTCCCACTGCATCCCGCATTTTTCTGTAAGGGTCAAGAGATGCGACACACCTGTACGCCGGGGCCGTATTATTGACGTCAACCTGCACGCCGGGGCCGGTGAAAACTATTTCACCGTTTCTCCTGAAAAATACTGACCGGACCTTTTCAGGGCACGAGAGATTTTGGAGCAATTCGTTAAAGGCGATTTCGCCTTCCAGAAGAATGCCGAAATCTATTCTCTGCTCGTCCTCCATAATCTCGCGCGCAAACATCGAAAAACCCGATCCTCCTGCCACTATGGTGCTGCTGCTGCACCGGCCTGCCTTGATGACGTCGATAATTTTCTTGAGGTAAGGGTAGTAAAAGACCACCTCTCTCTTGTTT
This sequence comes from Nitrospirota bacterium, assembly GCA_015233655.1. Taxonomy (GTDB): domain Bacteria; phylum Nitrospirota; class Thermodesulfovibrionia; order Thermodesulfovibrionales; family Dissulfurispiraceae; genus JADFXI01. Next base: position 46,089 of record JADFXI010000008.1, read on the forward strand.
GTTGAATCTATATTGCGGATTGAAAGGCCTATGACGTCAGGGCTGAAGCCGTCCAGAAGGTCCTCCAGTTCACCTAAGGGGTCACCGGATACATTCGGATCGTATATTCGGACGTTATGCTCGCTCAGCGATGATGCTACGCAGGCAAGTCCGAGGGGGAAAACGGGTTGTTCAGTCCCTCCGAGGAAAGCCTGGACTAACAATATATTCATTTTTTACCCGACAGTATTCTGATCATACCGCGGCCCTTCTTAAGACCTGAATAAAGATACCTGAAAAAAGGCTTCATGGCCCTGCTGTTTAAGACCGCGACAACAGGCCCGCTGACCATGAACTTGAGCAGCCGGCCGGGAAAGCGGCCTCCCTTGGCAAGAGTCATCAGCAGGTTCAGATAGGTCGGCGCCCTCATGGTATAGCTCTTGGCATAGATTTCCGTCATGTCGTCGCCGACCAGCCCGTCTGATTTCGCCATCTGGTAAAGTTTAGTGCCTGGGTATAGCACCAGTGAAAAAGGCTGAAGGCGGTATGGCTTGGGAATCCCGGCTATGAACCTCAGGCTTTCTATTTTATCATCGTCCGTTTCATACGGGACATCGAGAATGAAGTCATAACTCGGAGGGAACATCCGGTCCTTATATTTGTTGATCGTATTTATAGCTTTCATCATTACATCGTTGGACATGTTTTTCCTGTTGAAGAGTTCCTGTATTTTCCTGCTGCCGCTCTCTATCCCCAACTGCAAATATATCATGCCGGCGTCGACGAGCAATTCCATCTTTTCTTCAGTCACTGTCAGAGGGCTTGCGAGACATGAGAAAGGCAGGCCTATTTTTTCCTTATACTCCTTGCAGAACAGCTTCAGGTCTTTAATATTGCGGGCAAAAAAAGCGTCGTCGGAGATCCATATATAACCTACATAGGGCATGCTCTGTTTGACCCAAAGCAGTTCTGTCATGACATGCTCAATGGACCGCCATCTCAAATAGCCCTGGCCCTCATAGAGGTTCTTTACGGTATCATTGATGCAATAGGTGCATTTATGAGGACAACCCCTCCCTGTCATGGTCTGGTAACCGATCTTCCCCAGGTAGTTTGATACCGTGCCTCTTTCGAGATATGCTTTCAGCAGTTCGGGAGTCAGGGCCCTGATATGGCCGTCGTGCAGGACATAATGGGACTCCATGGAATAATCGGGGATTGGATAGATGTCCAGGCTTCGCGGCAATGAGCGCACCGGGTTTTTATGAATATCGCCTTTGACGTGAAACCACACGTTGGCGGTGGCCAGGTAGTCTTCGCCTTTGGCCATCCTTTCGGCAAGTTCAAGAAGGGCGTCTTCGCCGTCACCGACGCAGACCATGTCCGCATGCTGCAGGGATTCTTCAGGCCGGATCGTAGGATGCACGCCTCCCCATATAATCGGTATGCCGAGTCTCTCTTTAAGTTTCTTAGTTATTTGAACGGCGTTGTCAAAGAAGTTCGTCATAAGCGTGATGCCGATGAGATCTGAGTCGGCGCAGAGCGACACGAGTTCGTCAAGCGTCTCTCCACCGTATCTTTGTTGTCCCTGCACGATGTTGTCGCCGTATGGGTCAGGCATAAATATCAGCAGTGTCGTATGGCCGTGCAGTTTGAGATATGCGGACATCGTGCGAATGCCAAAGGCCGTTATGTCGGGGTACGGAGATATAAAAGTTATTTTCATAATCAGGATGTCTTTGATGTCGCTTTAATGAAAAAGCGGTATATTCTCGAAAAATCTCCCTTAACAAAGGCCCGAATCCCTTTTGACAGGATGATAAGCGTCTCTCCCAATCTGTATGACCTCATATAAACGCCTGACAGCCAGGGTCTTTCAAATAACCGGACAAAAAAGGCATTCGAGAGGAAACGAACAATCCATCTGGGGAAATAAGAAAACCCCGCCAGATACATCAGAAAATTTACATAAGTCCCTTTGGGCGTGTGCAGGTGCTTGGCATAGATCTCTCTTCTCTCGTCTTCTTCCGTCGTTATGATACCGTCCTGCCTGGCCTTGGCATACAATTCCGTCCCTGGAAAACATACTAGAGAGGCCCTTTTCAACCAAAATGGCCGGGGTAGCTGCAGAACGAGATGCAGCGTCTCGACTACATCCATCGGCGTTTCCCACGGGTTGTCGAGAATAACGTGATAGCAGGGAGGATATATCTTGCCCTCATATCGACGGAAAACTTCAGCGGCCCTCAAAATGGTATCAGCGGGCACTTTTCGTTTATAGAGGTCTTTTGCGGCAATGCTTGTGGACTGGATACCCATTTCCACAAAGGCCAGCCCGGCGTCAATGAGCGCCTCCATTTTTTCTTCTGTTACTGTGGTCGGACTCGCCTGAATATGGAAAGGCAGTCCGACAGTATTTTTATACGCGCGCGAGAATTCCCTGATCTCCTCTGTAGTCCTTACAAGGAAGGTGTCATCAAAAAGGAAAATGCTTTCGACAAAGGGAAACTCCCTCTTTACCCACAACAACTCGTCCATGATGTGAGAGATACCCCTTTTCCTCAGATATCCCTGGCCCTTATATAAATCAGAGAGTGTCTTTTCAGCGCAGAAAGTGCAGTGATGAGGACAGCCGCGGGTCGTCATCGTCTTGTAAGAGAGGGTCCGTTTGTATGAGTCGTTAAAAGAGCCTTCAACGTGCGGTTCAAGAGGGAAAGAGCGCTTCAGAAGGTCTTTGCTCATGGGCGCCAGGCCCTTTGTAATGTTGTCGTATGTGAAATGTCCCTCGGTGCCGAAGTCGTAAAAAGGCAGGCTGTCCAGGTCCTGGATCAGGGGCCGCAGCTCATTCCTGTATATCTTCCCTCCGCGCTTTACCTGCAGGTTCCGGATATCGGTGTAGTCCTTTCCCTCCTCCAGCCTCTGCACCAGTTCGAGCACCGCCTCTTCTCCTTCCCCGACGCAAACTATATCGGAGAAACTCAGGCATGACTCGGGCATTACAGTGGGATGTATCCCGCCGGTCATAATCGGGACATCCAATGCGTTATTCAGGGCTTCGCAGATCTGGACGGCGCGGTCCAGATAATTGCTCATGAACGAGACACCGACCAATCCCGAACCCTTGCAGAGTTCTACGACCTGATCGAGGATTGATTTCTCATATTCATATTTGAACCCGGTTTTGTATTTGAATTTTTCGACGCCGCCTGGAAGAAAAATCAGTCTGACTTCTTTGCCGTGTTTCTTAAGATACGATGACAGGGCCCTGATGCCGAATGCCGATACGTCAGGCGGGGTAGGAGCGATGAGAGTTATACGCATATCAGGATTTCCTCGGGCAGCAGCCCGGCCCGCTCTTGAGGGAGCGCACCTTCATTCTGCGATTTATAAGGTTAAAGGTCTTTTTCAGCAAAAAGGCGGGGTCGTTCTTCAGAAGAAACAGTATAAGGTGCCTGTTTCTCTTGAACTTGGCCCTGAAACTGTTGTTCCTGGTAAACAGCCATTTCGCTATCTTATTGGCTTCCTCTGTAAAGTCCTCTCTGCTGATGTTGCTTACATAGTGCGCGTCCGGCCACAACGGGAAATTGTTCCAGTCAGGACCAGCCGGCACAAGCCCACGCTCTATGCATCTGTCATACTCCGTGCTGCCCGGCATCGGATCAAAAATATTAAAAGCGATTTCACCGGCGTCGATATCTTTCATGAGCTGGAAAGTCTGCTCCATGTCCTCTATGGTTTCGTCCGGGAACCCGGCCATAAAAAAGGCCCCTGAACCTATGCCGCTCTTGTTGATTAGTGTGAAGGCGCGCTTGATCTGATCGTTCGTGACGTCCTTGTGTATTATTTTCTTTATCCTGTCGCTTCCGCTCTCGACGCCAATCTCAAGTTTGACGCATCCGGACTTTTTCATAAGGTCCAGTAATGCTTCATCAATAAGGTCTGCCCTTGTAGCTGTTTTCCAGTTTACGCCGACATTGGCATCAATCAGGGCCTGGCAATGCCGTTCTATTATGTTCCTGTTGATAGTAAAG
>JADFXI010000090.1 GCA_015233655.1 Nitrospirota bacterium
CTGCATCTTCTGAGTATAGAGGACCAGAAAGTCTATCCTGCTGCCGTCCTCCTGCTGGGCAGACCTGCTCAAGGAGTCGTTTCGATAAGAATCGGCATCTTCCACTATCCTTGGGATTCTTTCATCGTCAGGGTTCCTGACTGACAGCGACGGGTCTTTACGCACGACAGCATAGGCCCCGTTCGCAGGTACTATTGAATAAGAATCGTCGGCAGTGCTTATTGTGCCGTTCAGGATGCCGCCGACAACCGTCATCACAACCGTGCTCACATCGTCTCCTTCCACAGTACCTGTCCATGTGTAATTTTCGGTTGTCCGCTCCTGACTCGTTCGCTTGATTAGGACTAGGGTTTTGCCCGGAACAGAAGCCTTAAGCCTCGTCGGTGCGGTCCCGGACTCTTTTAGCATAGGCAGGTCCACGTTTACATAAACCGTATCTGTGCTGACAGATAACGAGTTCTCTCTGGCGTCAGCAGTCTTTACGGGGGCAAAAAGCCTGGGCAGGTCTTCCGCAAATACGTTGGCGGAAAATACAATGGTTATAATAATTAATAGCGGGAGAAGGGCCGATCTTAATCTGTTTGCATTCATAGTTCCTCCAAGGTATTAGGGTATCCCGTATTGTTTGCGCTTTCTCCATAGTGTAACAGTTGTGATGCCGAGGATTTCAGCTGCCTTTTCGAGGTTCTGCTCCGATGCCAAAACAGCGGCGATATGTTCTCTTTCCATCTCTTCAATGGTTTTGAGTCCAGCCTGTTCTGGGGCACGATTGCCTCTCGAAGAAAGCATGGCAGGAGGCAGCGCCGATTCTTCAAACTGTGGCCCGTTTGTCAGTATGACTATCCGTTCCACTGTGTTTTTCAGTTCCCTGATATTTCCGGGCCAATCGTAATCAAGGAACTTCTGCATTATGGCATCCGGCACAGACTCAATTGCAGTCTTCCCCTGGCGCACCGCAGCTTTTTTAATAAATCTATGCACCAGCACAGGTATGTCCTCTTTTCTGTACCGAAGTGGTACAACACAACATTCCAGAATATTCAGCCGGTAATAAAGATCCTCCCTGAAATTCCTGTTTGCCGTCGCCTCATGCAAATCGTGATTAGTCGCGGCAATGATGCGGGTATCCACTTTTATCTCTTCTATACCGCCGACGCGCTCTATTACCTTTTCCTGAAGGAACCGCAATAAACGGGCCTGGGCCGAGGACGAGAGATCACCGATTTCATCCAGGAAGAGCGTTCCGTCATGCGCGAGTTCCAGCTTCCCCATCTTGTCGGCGACTGCGCCGGTAAAAGACCCTTTGACATGACCAAAAAGCTCTGATTCCAGCACCGACTCCGCGAGGGTCGTACAGGAAACCGTTATGAAGGGACCTTTCGCTCTGCGGGACCGATTATGGATGAGCCTGGCAAGTTCTGTTTTGCCGGTCCCGTTTTCTCCCGTGATCAGGACCGTTTCATCCGTAGGAGCCACCTGGTTCACGAAGGCCTCCAACCGCTGCATTGCCGGAGAAACAAAACCGAGGAAATATTCCGGACGGTAACGTTCATTCTTCAATGCCTCGTTTTCCCTCTTAAGAGATACAAGCGTCCGGACCTTCTCCAGCAGATGACTGAGTTGAGCATTGGTGAATGGTTTCGGGAGATAATCAAAGGCCCCTTCTTTGGTCACCTGTACAGCGTTCTCTATAGAGGAGTATGCTGTCATGACCACAATAATGGCCTCAGACTGAAGACCTTTTGCCTCACGAATGACGTCAATCCCGGTAGGCCCTCCTAACCTGAAGTCGGTCAATATGAGATCAAATGTCTCGGACTTCAGGGCATCTGCCGCCTCTTTCAATGATGCTGCGACTATAACATGATGCCCCATATCGGAAAGAGTGACCTGAAGGGTCATCCTTATATTCTTTTCGTCATCGACCAGGAGAATTCTCAGTTTATCGTCGATAACTGTCATCTGTCTTCCCCCTTGAGAAGTGGCAGAAGGACCCTGAAACAGGAACCCACAGGTTCTAGAGGCGAGTACTCAACCCTTCCCCCATGAGCATCCGTGACCTCCTTCACAATCGTTAAGCCCAATCCCAGATAGCCCGGGGCGTGAGTGGCATCCGCTCGTTCGCCAGTCCCTTTAAAATAAGGGTCAAACATGCGTCTGCGAATGTCTTCCGGTATTTTAGGCCCCTGGTTAGTGACCGTGATTTCAGTGTTGTCGCCTCTGTAAGCAAGTATAACTTCTATAGTTGTGCCTTTCGGGGAAACCCGGATTGAATTGGTAAGCAGGTTCGAGATCACCCACGGGAACTTCGCCTGATCAATTTGCGCCCAGATGTCCCCTTCACTCCCTTTCTCATAACGTATGGAAACCCCGCGTTCCGCCGCGAGCAATTCAAAAGGTTTGAGCCACTCGGGTAGAAGTTCGCTCAGCCTGGCCAATTCGGTGTGTATGTGGATTGCCGCTCCCGGCAGGCGATCGACCTGTATGAACTGATTTGCAACCTCGCGAATCCGGTTTACGTCGCTCATCAGCGTCTCGACGAGAAATTGGGTCCGCTCATCAAAAGATTCCTTCCTGTGTGCCAGAAGCTCTATGGCTGTGCCCAGGGACTGCAGTGGGGTCTTAAGCTCATGAGAGAGGACACCGATAAATTCCGCTTTCAGGCGTTCTCTCTGACGCACCTCGGTGACATCATGGAGAAGAAATATTGTAGAAATGAGTTCTCCGTTTACCGAATGGACTTCTCTGATCCTGGCCTCATAGCTCCTGAGTCCCTCTTTTTGGATATCGAGTTCGAAGATCTGAGCACTCTCTATTTCTCTCTCCCGCAATACTTCACGAAGCTTAAAATAGTTGTCCGAAGCAGCAGGGAGGTCCTCCCAAAGCATTCCAATTATACTTTCCGTGCCAAGACCGATAAGATGCGCCATTCTGCTGTTTACATGCGTGACACGTCCTTTATTATCCATAGCTATGACGGCATCCTCAACCGAAGACAGAAGAGTTTCCAACTGGTTTCTTTGCCTGACGATCTTCTCCAGGTGCAGCTGGTCCGCCCGGCTTACCCTCTCCCACAGCTGAGAGAGTTCCTCGTTCAGAATGCGGACCTCAAGACTTGTCGGTTCAGGCAGCTTGAGCCTATCCCCGGGCTTTATCCTGGACCTGAGCACCTCTGCAATATCTTTTAGCGGTTTTGCCAGGCGGACGGACAATGAATCCACTATCAAAAGTGTAATAACAAAAGTTACGATATAAAAAAGCGCAGTCCCTATAACAACTGCACGGCGCAAATGTCCCTCTCTCACGACGAGCTGGAACATCCCTTTTTCATTTAATGAGGTCAGCATCTCAAACTGATTGTTCATTTCCCGGACCAGGTCTCCGGACCGCTCTCCCTGTTTCCATTGGTCCCATATCCGTTCGATTCTTGCGGCAATTATATCTTCGCCCGGCTCCGTAATATTTGACTTCTCGAATGACAATGCATCATCGAACTGTTTTATCCATGCATCATTCGGCATACTCGGGAAGGCCACGGGAAAATGAAGGGCCATCCACGCCTGCTGCATCTTTCTGGCAGCCTCGATAGAGTCGTAGTTCGAATGGATCATTTTGGGCGTAATCCCGGCCATAATAAAAACCGAGGACAGTATCAGAAAAATACCCATAACGCCGAACAGGGCGACTATGGCCAGATAGCCGCGGAGGATCTTTTTTCGCAATGGGGGGAGCACAGTCACTCTTCGTCCTCCCGATAGGGTGTAGCAGCTATAATGTGAACATCTATCCCTACTGAATCATTAATAAAGTCCTGGATCACCGATCCAAAAATCCGCTCCCTGATAGGTGACCTTGCCGTCTTTCCAAAGATGGCATGGCGCACCTTGTTGGTCTGGGCGAAATTCACCAGCGTCTCCGCTATATCTTCGCCATGAAGCGTCACGATTTCGGCACCAAGCATTTTTGCAAGCTTTAAGTTGGAAAGGAGCTTTCTCTGCAGCGATGCATTAATGCGTTCCGGCGCTTCCTGTTTTCTCTGTACATACACAATGTAACAGCGAGCTGAAAGTCGCGCGGCAAGTTTTGCCGCCTTCCTCATGAGGGCCTCCGCATTGGGAGCGCCTGAACTCATTGCGGCCATAACCGCCTCATCAGCCTCCAGAGCGGCCTGTTCGGACAAAAGACTGTCCTCCTCGATCTTCCTGAGTTGGTCATCAGCCGCCTCCTGCAGGGCCAGTTTCCGCAGAAGAGAAAGATTTTCATGAGTAAAGAAATGAAGCAAAGCCCTTTCCGCCTTCGACATTTCATATATTTTGCCGGCCCTTAGCCTCTCACGCAATTCTTCTATGGTCACATCCACGTTAACGATCTGATCAGCCCGTTGCAGGATATAGTCCGGCACCCGCTCTCCCACCGGGACCCTCAGAGCGGCATCAACCTTGTCAGCTATGGTTTCGAAATGCTGAATGTTTAATGTAGTGATGACATTAATGCCGTTTTCGAGAATTTCGAGCACATCCTGAAAGCGTTTTTCATTTTTCGAGCCCGAGGCATTTGTATGTGCCATTTCATCGACCAGAACTATTTGAGGGTTTCGCCTGATAATTCCCTCGACATCCATCTCTCGCACCGGGATGTTGGAGATATTCAACTGAAGCGGTTCAACTGCCTCGAGTCCTTCCTGAAGCCTCATGGTATCCGGGCGGTTGTGCGGTTCAACATATCCCATCACAACATCATAACCCTGTTCCCTTAGACGATGTCCTTCCTGAAGCATTGCATAGGTCTTCCCTACCCCGGCTGCATACCCCAAATAAATTTTCAGGGAGCCCTGTTTCTTCCTCTCTAATAGTTGTTCAAATCCTTTGATCTCCAAGTTAATCTCCATAAAAGGGCTATCTGCCACAGGAAGGACTTCAACACCTTACATACAGACTATAGCCTGCCTTTTTATCCGTCTTTTCGTCAAGATCATGGTCCGGGAGCAGGACATTAACACGTTTTTCTCCGATGACCGGGCCCTTTTAATCAGATATGCGAACAGCGTATTATGCGATTATTATCACAAAAAATGGTTTTATTTAAAAGAGGGCTTCAGAAGTAAACGTTTGTCACCGAGGATTTTGATCTCACCGCCTTTTGACAGCCTATTCAGAAATCGGGTAACCGTCTCGCGCGAAACTGAAGCATAGTCAGCAATATCCTGATGAGTAAGCTTTGTGGCAAGGAGTGTTCCATCGGGGCCCTTTACGCCGTAATTCATGCTCATCAACTTTAGCAGGGTCCTGATCCTGTCTTCCACGCGCGGCAGGCTCAAAACTTTATGCATCATCCACGCCTCCCTAAGTCTTAAGCACAGGACAGAAATAATCTGCCTGAGGAACTTGTCATTTTTCAACAGGTATTTCTCAAAGTCCTTTCTGGCCAGAATAAGGATATGGGTATCTTCCATAGCTATTACCGTGGCAGGCGCGGTCTTTCCGTCCAGCAGTGTCATTTCGCCAAAGAAATCTCCGGATTTGTGCACCGCAAGTATATGTTCCTTGCCGTCCTCGCTCATATGCACTGCCTTCACCTTGCCGGAAAGTACGACATACATGTAATTCTGAGTGTCTTCTTCGAGAAAAACAATCTTGTTCCTCTCAAAATACTTTTCAACAAGCCAATGCCGGAGTTCTTTGATTTCGTCAGTCGAAAGGCAGGCAAAAAATGGAACGTCCCTGATTACGGCATCTGGTAAAGGTTCTTTACTTTTCCGCATTATTGTTCCTTAAAAAAATAACACGCAATGGCCCTGACTATTACTTTCTCAGGAGCGTATTGATAATGATACCATAAATACCTTGCATCTTAATGTCTTCCAACCTCACCATTAAATACGCGATGAATAGCTCCGGCTGCAGCAAAAATTGAAAAAAATGACAAAACAGGTTAACCTTATTTATGTGCTTACATTCAGCAAATATCAACCTCTAAAGAGTTTTTATGACAGGCTAAGGGGGCTTTGCCCGTAATGATACCAGTAAGATCAATTTTATTTAACTATATTCTGCCGGCTTATATGCTTATTGCTTTGTCGTCCGTAATGATCTTCGACGCCGACATCTCTCATGCGGATGGAATTGGCAGGGCATCAGCCATTCATCATGATCTCAAAGTAGCTCTGTCCCCTGACACCCATAGCTTAACTGCCGAAGACACAATCACTCTGCCTGATAATCAGTCCAACAGGGAAATAAGGTTTGCTCTCCATCAGGGCCTCAGTCCTTCCGTCCTAACTCCTGATGTACATCTCTCAGAACTATCATCGGAACCTGCAAGACCCGGACTGCCTACTATTGATATCTACAGAGTCACTCTTCCTGCCGCGACCCGCAGTTTCACTCTTAAATACTCCGGAGTCATCTATCACCCCATTGATACAGAGGTCCCTGGTAGGGAAAGTCCGCCGGTGCGGAGTGACACTTCAGGCCTAATTTCAGAAGAAGGCGCATACCTGTCGGCATCCTCCTTCTGGCACCCGTATTTTGATGAAGAAATGGTAACTTTTACCCTCACTGTTACATTGCCGCCGGGTTGGGACGCTGTGAGTCAGGGGTTTCGCGCCGCCCATGCCCGTAATAAGGGCGAAACAATAGTGCAATGGGCCTCCCCTGAAACGCAGGAAGGAATTTGGCTGATCGCAGCCCGCTTCAGCGAATATGAGCGCAGTTCAGGGGGCCTCATGTATATGGTCTTCTTAAGGAGCCCGGATAATGCGCTGGCAGAAAAATACCTGGAAGCCACAGCGCGTTACATACCGATGTATGAGAAGCTCATTGGGCCTTATCCCTATAGAAAATTCGCGCTTGTCGAAAATTTCTGGGAAACAGGCTTCGGCATGCCGTCTTTTACCTTGCTCGGATCCAAAATCATCCGCTTCCCCTTCATTATAACTTCCTCCTATCCACATGAAATCCTGCATAATTGGTGGGGCAACGGCGTTTTCCCCGACATTGCGAGAGGCAACTGGTCCGAGGGACTGACAGCTTATCTTGCCGATCACATGTTAAAAGAGCAGCAGGGCAGTGGCGCGGATTACAGGCAGGAATCGTTGCAGAAATACACGGATTACGTGCTCGGCAACAGGGACTTCCCTATAGCCGAATTTCGCGTAAAGCACAGCCCTTCATCCGAAGCAATCGGGTACGGCAAGTCGCTAATGTTTTTCCATATGCTCAGGCTTGAACTGGGTGACAATATCTTTACTGCCGGATTACGCGATTTCTACCGTGATTACAAATTCAGGCTTGCATCATTCGACGACCTGAGAAAGACATTCGAGAAAGCTTCAGGCAGGGACCTCAGGGAGATTTTCGATGAATGGCTGCTCCGGACCGGCGCTCCGAAGCTGAAACTGCGCGACGTAGCCGTTGCCGCAGAGAAAGACGGCTATTTGCTGACGGGCCTTATCGAGCAGGTGCAGCCGGGTAAGACTTACCGCCTTCTCATACCTCTGGCCGTAACTATGGATGGGAAAAAGGAAGCATACCAGACATCAGTGGTCATGGACAAGAGGATACTGGAGTTCTCGCTACGGGTGCCGGCGCAACCCTTGCGTCTGGATGTAGACCCAGCTTTTGATCTTTTCAGAAGGTTGGACAGGGACGAAATTCCACCAGCGCTGTCACAGGCACTTGGCGCGAAGAAAATACTTCTCATCTTGCCGTCTGCCGCAAACAGCGCATTGCTTCGTGCATACCGCAACTTTGCCGACACATTTATCGGTGCTGGGCCTGATAGTGTCGAAATCAGGCTAGACACTCAGGTCGCCAAACTTCCGTCGGACCGTGCCGTGATGATTCTAGGCTGGCAGAACCTGTTTGTCAAAGAGGCCATGACCTCCCTTTCCGACTATGGAGTCGCGCAGCTCAAAGAATCGCTCAGAATCGGAAAAGACATCATACCCCATGAGAATTACTCTGTTGTGCTCACGTCCAGGCATCCGGGAAACAGGGAGATGGCCCTCACACTGATTGCTACGACTGTTCCGGCAGCCCTTCCCGGTCTCGCAGTAAAAATCCCTCACTACAATAAATACAGTTATATCGTATTTGAAGGCAATGGTCCCACAAATACGTTGAAAGGCAGATGGAGAGCGCTCCATTCTCCGATGACCTCATTCATGAAAGAGACAGATGTTGCAGCCAAAGTGGAAATGGCTGAACTGCTGCCGAGGCCCCCTCTTGCGGCGCTTCCGGCTGAAACATCGATCGACAAAGAATTACTCAAATAAGGAGGATAAAAGAGTATGGAAAAAACAGCCTCAGGCATCATCGTTGTTGCCATGATTTTATTAGTTGCAAGCCTTGCATATGCGACACCCAAAATTCAGGAAAAGACCGTAGAATACCGTGCTCCCGGCATTGTAATGAAGGGATATCTTGCCTATGACGAAAACATCAAGGGAAAGCGTCCCGGCGTACTGGTAGTCCATGAATGGTGGGGGCTGAATGACTACGCCCGCAAACGCGCACGTATGCTCGCTGAACTGGGGTACGTCGCTCTCGCAGTGGATATGTACGGCGAAGGCAGGGAGGCCCTTAACCCAACCGACGCTCAAAAATTCTCTTCAGAAGTCATGTCAAACTTCGATTCAGCTGTCGCCCGTTTCTCTGCTGCGCGGGACTTCCTGGTGCAGCAAACTGTTGTTGATCCGGAGCGTATAGCTGCAATGGGCTATTGTTTTGGCGGGGGCCTTGTGCTTAATATGGCCCGCCAGGGCATACCTCTTCAGGGAGTCACAAGTTTTCACGGAAGCCTGGCGCCTGTTAAGCCGTCTGAACCGAGCAAACTCAAGGCAAAAATTCTCGTTTTAAACGGCGCAGCAGACAATTTCATTCCACCGGAGCAGATCGAGGCCTTCAAAAAGGAAATGAAAGCAGCCGGGGCGGATTACAGGTTCATTTCGTATCCGGATGCGCTGCACGCCTTTACCAATCCCGATGCTGATATTTATGCCAAGAAATTCAACCTTCATATCGGCTATAATGCCGATGCAGACAGCAAGTCATGGGACGAACTGAAGAAGTTTCTTCATGGCATATTTGATAAATAGGAGGATGGTCCGATGAAACATAAGCATAAATTCGAAACCTTGTCCCACCCCGGCATAACGTCCGAAATCATGGAGCACGGCATACAGGCTGCTGAAATAAGGAAGTGTGAATCGTGCGACAAACAGACAATATTTCTTATGACCCGGCATGGTCACTGGGTGCCGCTTTTTGATGAAACCGAGTCCGGAGCAAATGACATATTGCTCTCATGAGGTCATATAGATAAAAATAAATGGGACGGTCCTGTTTGATGGACTAAAGAGGACCGTCCCATTTATTTGCACTCGTTACTTCTTTTTAGCAGCGGTTTTCTTTGTAGCGGTTTTCTTCGGAGCGGCTTTTTTAGTACCGCAAGGCTTGCCGCCTGTTTTGCACGCCATAGCTTCCTCCTTTCGTCTTGTACCGTGCAATAAGAGGATCAACGATCCCAAGGTGCCGCTGCCGAATTAAACGGACCCGGCATTCGACACTATTTTATTATCGGAGGAAAGGTTGAAAAGATTAAGGGGCAGCGATTCGAAAAGGTACATATCGTGATCAGGATAACATTTTATTATAAGCCCGGATGCTGGCTGTGTGATACAGCCCAGGAAATGCTGAATGGGCTAATCGAAAAATATTCCGTCGAGGTCACCAAAGTCGACATCACGTCCGATGACGGACTCTATGAACTCTACCGCTTCGATATCCCGGTTTTTGAATTTGCGGACGGATCATCCCTCCACGGACGGATCAAGAGGAAAGACCTAATGCAAAAGCTCGAAGAGAACAAAGACCGCTCTAATTAACGGCAGTCTTCAACCTGTCCGCCACCGCATCGATAAATTCTTCCGTAAGAGCATATTTTTTCACGGGCGGATCGGCGATCAACATCAGGTCCTTGGTCATAATGCCGCTTTCCACGGTCTCTATGACAATACGCTCCAATTTTCCGGCAAAGCCCGACACATCGGGCGTCCCGTCAAGCTCGCCCCGTTTGGCGAGAGCGCCTGTCCACGCAAAAATTGATGCTATTGAATTTGTGGACGTCGGGTTGCCTTTGAGGTGCTCGTAATAATGCCTGACAACCGTGCCGTGAGCGGCCTCGAACTCATATTTGCCGTCAGGAGACACAAGAACCGATGTCATAAGGCCCAAACTGCCGAAGCCGGTGGCCACCATGTCCGACATCACGTCGCCGTCATAGTTCATGCAGGCCCAGAGCATTCCGCCGCTTGACTTTATCACCTGTGCGACCGCGTCATCGATCAGAAGATAACGGTATTGGATCCCGGCCTTTTTGAGACTGTCAGCGGCCTTTTCGACTTCTTCGGCGAAGATGTCCCTGAAAAAACCGTGATACACTTTGGATATTGTATCTTTCGACCCAAACCATATGTCGGTCTTTTCGCTGATTGCGTAGTTGATGCACGACCTTGCAAAACTCCTCACAGACGGTTCGGTATTATGCATTCCCATAACTACGCCGCGTCCTTTGAAATCATGTATCTTAAGAACGGTCTTTTCTCCGCCATCAGCAGGAGTGAATACCAGTTCGGCAGCACCCGGCCTGTCTGCAATAAATTCGGTATTTCTATAAATATCTCCGTAGGCATGACGCCCGATGATAATCGGCTTATTCCACGACTGTACTGCAGGAGGTATGTTATTAATGATTATCGGCTTTCTGAATACCGTGCCGTCAAGCATCGAACGGATAGTACCGTTCGGGCTTTTCCATTGCTGTTTCAGGCCATATTCTTTCACACGCGCGGCATTGGGTGTAATAGTGGCGCACTTTACGCCGACGCCAAATTCCTTTATGGCATCGGCGGCATCAACGGTGACCCGGTCATCAGTCTCGTCGCGGTGTTTTATGCCTAGATCGTAGTATCTCAGATCAATATCCAGAAATGGCGTAATCAATTTTTCTTTTATAAGATGCCACATTATCCTGGTCATCTCGTCTCCGTCCATTTCCACAATGGGATTATTCACTTTAATCTTAGCAGCCACGATTCCTCCATCTAATATAAAAGTTTAAATGCTAATTTAAATTGAAAACAACTATATTGTCAATTTTGAAACCACGCGCTTCACAAACTATCCAGGTATGCCTTCGCCTGACCGTAAACCGCCGGACATTCAGTCTGCGATACCCTTTGGACAATCCGCTCAAGTGCCTCACGCACGTTTCCCTGCAAGCGAGGCTTCAAGGAGCGAACATGCTGAAAGGTATTAAGCAGGCGGCCGGTCGTCGTCGCATTTAAAGGGGCCAACTCTATTACTTTGTCCGCTACCCATCTCGTACCCTCCAGAGTCCATACCATTTTATTATTCGCTGCCATAGGCAGAAAAAGCGCCCTGGTCCATGTGGGTTGTGTAATGTCAAAACCAGGCCGTTTCTTCTCCGCCTCGATCATTTCAAAGACATCTTCTCTCGTTCCGCTCGACACCACGCGCAGGTAATTGGCATAACCGCTAAGATGAATATGCCATTTTGAATAAACATCTTCAAGCGCGGCACGCCTTTGCGGAGCGGTGCTGCGGTTAAGGGCCAACAACGAGGCCACCCTGTCACTGGCGGTAGTGGCAGACTCGAAGTGAGCAAGTATTACGGCATGGCTTTCGGCGGAATCATCAACGACTATAAGATCGAGCAGGATGTTCTTCAGCATGCGTTCCTCAATGCCGTCTTTGGGGGACCGCCGTTTCGAGACCGAGTACGTATCAAGATTATTGAACAGCTCCAACATAGGGCCTTTGTACAGGCGGTTCACAGCCAACATCAGTTTCTCACGGGCTACAACCAGTTCCTGATACCACATGGCATATGCGCGGTCCAGAGGCTGTTCGTCTATTCTCAGGAAATAGGCCTTCAGCGCAGCAGGAATACTGGTGTCAGAAATGATTTCGCCGTACAACGTCAGCCAGTCATTGCTGACAACATCGTTCGGGTCCGACAATAGCTTGATCCTCTCAATATCGGTCAGTTGCCGCATTGCATCCACGCGATTGTATGCGTTAGGGTCCAGACGCGCCTGCAAATACCTGGATTCCAGAGTCACATTTGTGTGCTGAAAAGTCCCATAAAACGAATAATCACGGTCCATGGAAGCAATGGCAGGCTCCTCCGAAACG
>JADFXI010000091.1 GCA_015233655.1 Nitrospirota bacterium
AGTTCAAATATGGGAAAGGGTTCAAATTCAGCACCTATGCCACATGGTGGATACGCCAGGCCATAACGAGGGCGCTTATAGATCAGACAAAGACGATTCGTGTGCCGGTCCACATGATGGAATTCTACAACCGTGTAACCAAGGCCTCCAGAGAGCTTACCCAGCAGCTCGGGCGCGAACCGACAAACGAAGAAATCGCGAAAAAACTCATCGTCCCTGTAAGGAAGGTCGAAGAAGTATTCAGGGCCATACAAGACCCGATTGCCTTGCAGACTCCTATAGGTGATGAAGATACCGAGCTTGAAGATTTTATAGGCGACAAGACAAGCCCATCGCCATACTCTGATGCAGAGCGAATAGAGACGTCTGAACAGATACAGAGGGTCTTGAGAACACTGACTCCAAAAGAGGAAACCGTGATCAGGATGCGCTTCGGTATCGGCGTAGACAGAGACCATACTCTTGAAGAAGTTGGCAGGTATCTTTCGATAACAAGAGAACGCGTGCGTCAGATAGAGGCCAAAGCACTCAGAAAATTAAAGCACCCCAGCAGATTGAGGGCGCTGAAAATACTCACCAGCTAAGAAGACAGGTAAGAAGCTAAAAGCGGCCATTGCAAGTAATTGCGATGGCCGCTTTTTTTATATACAAACACTGTACAGAACTGCGTCACTATCCAATAAGAAAAACTTTGGCTATCCCCTCTTTAAGAACTTTCGCTTCAACAAATTGGTGGCCACTACCGCCCATGAGTCCAAACGCACTCTCACCACGCGGCGGTCCGCGCCCCCGGTCGTGTGACACCTGTCACCGGCGTCCACTTTGTTCAGGTCTTCATCAGAAAGCCTGCCAACAGGCTGCGAAGGGATTACCAAGTGGAACAACTTGTCCGTGTTCTCCACCGCCTTCACTGTTATGTCTTCAGGAACAACGATGCCATTTTCCTTCAACACCGCCATGGTGTCCGAGAGAAGTCTTGCTTTGAATGACTCATCGCTACATGCTCTACTGATCAACTGTCCTATATTCATGCCCTGCTTTTTACCTTCTCTCATCTCCCCAGCCCTCTATAATACGAACGATAAGGGAGATGTTTAAATTTCACATATTCCTTTCCCTGATGTCAATGGAAAAGAAAATCGCTTTTCCTAAATGACTATTAACTCGGGCAAATGACTGACCTGTTCGATTTTTATGTCACGGCAATTATGGATTTATTCACAACATCCATGAGTCGCTCAAGTGATTTTACACTTATTGCGAGAGGCGGCATAATAACGATTACATTTCCGAGAGGCCTGAGCAGAACGCCTTCTTCACGCGCCTTGTATGCGACTGCCCAACCAATTTTCTCTTCCCAGGAATACGCCTCCTTTAATTGCTTATCCCTGACAAGTTCTATCCCAGCCATCAGCCCCTTATTCCTCGTTTCGCCTACGTGCGACAGTTCGGCAATTTCTTTCAATTCATTTTCGAGCAGTACAATCTTCTCCGCTGCGTTAATTAATGTCTGTTCCTTCTCGAATATATCCAGGGAAGCAAGAGCAGCAGCACAGGCCAACGGGTTGCCGGTGTAGGAATGTCCATGAAAGAAAGTCTTTCGATCGTTAAACTCCCCAAGAAAGGCCCCATAGATTTCATCTGTCGTCAATGTAGCAGCAAGAGGCAGGTAACCATTAGTCAAGCCCTTGGATAGGCACATTATGTCGGGGACAACAGACTCATGCTCACACGCGAACATTTTACCGGTCCTGCCGAAACCCGTTGCAACTTCATCAGCGATCAAGAGCACATCATGACGACTGCAAAGCTCTCTCACTCCCTTCAAATAGCCCTCAGGCCATACTATCATTCCTCCTGCAGCCTGCACCATCGGTTCAATCAAAACAGCGGCAATCTCTGCACCATGTTTTTCCAGGATGTCTTCCATTCCCTTCAGGCACGCAAAAGAACAGCCCGGAGCCGTCTCACCCATCTCGCACCTGTAACAGTACGGTGATGGTGCCTTGAAAGAATTAAAGAGCAGAGGCGCAAATGCGCTATGGAAGATATCAATGCCTCCAACACTCACAGCACCCAATGTATCGCCATGATAACCATTGTTGAGAGATAAAAAAGATGTCCTGCCCTTGACACCTTTATGGCACCAGTATTGGTAAGCCATCTTGATGGCGACCTCCACCGCTGTCGAGCCATTGTCGGAATAAAAGACCTTCGCCAGCCGGGGACTGCTGCAGGCAAAGGATTTATCGGTGAGCCCTATTAGTTTTTCAGCAAGCTGTATGGCCGGCGCATTTCCTAACCCTAGTAACGTCGAATGCGCTATTTTATCAAGTTGACCTTTGACAGAATCATCAACTTCCTGCTTCCTGTGGCCATGAATATTCACCCAAAGCGAAGAAACGCCGTCAATGTACCACTTTCCGTAAACGTCCTTCAGGAAACAGCCTCTGCCTTCAGCTATAATCAGGGGCTCTTCTTCAAGCCACCCTTTCATTTGCGTAAAAGGGTGCCATAGATATTTCTTATCCATTTCAACAAGGCGTTTTATTTCGTCGGGGTAACTCATAACATATGTAGCGCGAACAGAATAGATTCGCTAGTATAACACAGCTCCGTAGGAAGCAAAAAAAGGTGCCGGACAAGTTGATTAACAGAACCTTAACCTCGGCTTAATATTCCTGTAACATCGGCGCTGATATTATATTCACTAAGGCAATGAAAAAAATCCTGTTCATCTGTGGTTCGATAAATCAAACTTCCCAGATGCACCAGATATCTCGCCACCTGACAGACAACGATTGCTATTTTACACCTTATTACGGTGATGGACTCGTTAAAATGCTGACCGGCACGGGCCTGCTCGATTTCACTATTTTGGGAGGCTCCTTCAAGGAGAACACTGAACGTTACCTGCGCGATCATGGCTGCGGCATAGACGATGAGGGCCGTCAAAACGATTACGACCTTGTGCTCACATGCAGTGACCTGATAGTCCAAAAAAACATAAGAAATAAGAAAATAATACTCGTCCAGGAAGGCATGACAGATCCCGAGAATATGGTTTACCACATTGTAAAGAAATTAGGTCTCCCTCGCTATCTCGCGAGTACCTCGACAACAGGGCTTTCGAACGTCTACGAAAAATTCTGCGTAGCCTCAGATGGCTACCGTGACCTTTTCATCCGCAAGGGAGTAAGGCCCGAAAAGATCGTAGTGACTGGGATACCTAATTTTGATAATGCGAGGCAATACCTTGACAATGATTTCCCATATAAAAACTTTGCGCTGGTAGCTACCTCAGACGCAAGAGAAACCTTCAAGTTCGATAATAGAAAGGCGTTTCTGAAAAAGGCAATCTC
Source organism: Nitrospirota bacterium (assembly GCA_015233655.1). Lineage (GTDB taxonomy): Bacteria > Nitrospirota > Thermodesulfovibrionia > Thermodesulfovibrionales > Dissulfurispiraceae > JADFXI01. Next base: position 3,363 of record JADFXI010000091.1, read on the forward strand.
TATTGCCGGAGAAAGGCAACTGATATGCAAGCTTCATCCGAACGAGAACGTCACCCGTTCAACAAGAGAGATTAAAGAGCTGGCGCCTCAGGCCCTGGTTTTCCCGAACGGCAATGCCCATCACATGGTAGCCAACTGTGATGTACTCATTACCCAATACTCCTCTCTGGCATATACGGGAATAGCTCTCGAAAAAGAGGTCCACTCATACTTCGACGATGAGATGCTGAAGAAATTGACACCCATGCAGAACGGAGGCAGTTCGGCACAGAATATCGCCTATGTCTGCCGGGACTATTTGCAATAATGCAGCATAGTAAGGGGTGTAAAATAAAAACAGATGCAAACATAGTGACCGTAATCCAGACAAGGACCGGTTCTACAAGGCTACCGGCCAAGGCCTTGCTGCCCTTAGGCGGCAAACCCGGCTTTGTCCGCATGGCAGAGCGCGTAAGGCGGTCATCCCTTGCCGGATCTGTAGTAGTTGCCACAACCTTCGATAAAGAAGATGATATTGTCGAGCAGATCTGCCAGAGGGAATCTATCCCCTGCTTCAGGGGTCATCCCCTGGATTTGCTGGACCGCCACTATCATGCGGCGCAAAGTTATAACGCAGATATCGTAGTCAAGATCCCCTCCGATTGCCCAATTATCGATGTCAGTGTTATCGACCGCGTCATAGGTTTTTTCGTAGATAACATGGGACAGTTTGATTACGTCAGCAACCTCCATCCTGCAACTTATCCGGATGGGAATGATGTTGAGGTCTTTACAGCAGAGGCTCTGGCAGCAGCATGGAAAGAAGCCAAAAAAGATTTCGAGAGAGAACACACCACTCCTTATATCTGGGAAAACCCGGAGCGCTTCAGGGTAGGGAACGTGGCATGGGAGACTGGTCTCGATTTTTCGATGTCACACAGGTGGGTCCTGGACTACGAAGAGGATTATCTTTTCATCCACACAGTCTATAATGCCCTGTCTTTAAAGGACCCTTTATTCGGAATCGAAAACATACTCGATTTTCTTAACGAAAACCCGTCTGTCGGCAGACTCAATGAAAAATATGCGGGCGTTAACTGGTACAGGCACCATATAAACGAGCTGCGTACTGTAACACCTTCACAAACGAACATTCAGGGAGTGGTATGAAAGAAAATCAGCTTTTTGAATTAAGACAGACAGCACTCAAAGTACGGGAACATTGCATAAGGATGTCAGGCAACGGAGGCGCCTTTATCGGCTCAGCGCTGTCATGTACGGACCTGATCGTCTATCTTTACAAGCGATTCATGAGAATAAGTGAAAACGACATGGGCCGCGACTATTTCTTCCTTTCAAAAGGCCATGCGGTTCCGGCATTGTACGGCACGCTGGTCGAAACCGGCATGCTCGATAAAGAAAGACTCGCATCACATTTATCAGCGTCAGATGACATCTACTGGCATCCCAACAAGAAGATACCGGGTGTTGAATTTCACTCAGGTTCACTCGGCCACCTGCTTTCAGTTGCAGCAGGAGTTGCCATGGACTGCAAATTAAGAGGAACTGACAATAAGGTCACCGTACTCCTCGGTGATGGAGAACTTAACGAAGGCTCCAACTGGGAGGCCTGTCTTCTGGCAAGCGCATATAAGCTCGATAACTTGATCATTATAATAGACAGGAACCGTTTCCAGGCAAACAAAAAGACCGAGGAACTTATCCCGCTCGACCCCCTTGAAGCAAAGTTCAGCGCCTTTGGGCTCGCTGCGGAAACAGTCTACGGACACGATTTTGAACAACTCGACGAACTCTTTTTTCGCATTCCGTTCGAACATAACAGACCTAATGTAGTCATTGCCGAAACCGTCAGGGGCAAAGGCCTGCCGAGCATCGAGTCGAGAGCCGACCGCTGGTTTTGCAAACTTGGCGGACAGGACATGGGGTTGCTGCTGCAAGAACTGCATGACGCCGAAACCAGACAGACAGCAGGGGCAGCATTATGACTTCATACCAGGAATTGCTCAAAAATATTGCACTCGCCGATGAACGGGTCATAGTCATGGCAGCCGAAAACCTTGCATCGATACGAGATATCCCCGGAGTACTCGGCAAACGTTTTATCGACACCGGCATCGCAGAACAGTCGTTAGTGGGGTCAGCTGCAGGGCTTGCCTTGCGTGGCCGTATCCCGGTAGTTCATGCCCTCAGCGCTTTCCTTACGATGAGGGCCTTCGAGTTCATCAGGACGGATGTCGGGATCTCCAGCCTTCCGGTGAAGCTCTGCGGCGGAGTTGCCGGGTTTCTTTCCGAAGCCAATGGGCCGACACACCAGGCCATCGAGGACATTGCACTAATGCGCGTAATTCCTTCCATGAACATTTTCTGCCCGTCTGATGAGCAGGAACTCACAGCTGGGCTAAGACAGATAATAGAGCACCCCGGACCTTTCTACATACGACTGAATCATGCAAGGGCAGCCATTGAACACACCACAGAGTTTGAATTCGGCAAGGCCGAGGTCGTCTCTGATGGTGATGACATTACGATCATGGTATACGGAATACTTTTAGACGAAGCCGTTAAAGCATGCAATCTCCTTAAGGCCGAGGGAAAATCCGTAAGGCTGCTCAATATGCGCACCATCAAACCAATAGATGAGCAAGCCATCATAGCGTCAGCTCGTCGCTCATCCCTGTTGGTGACACTTGAAGACCACTTTATCACAGGCGGGCTTTATTCCATTGTATGCGAAACGCTTATAAAGAATAATTGCGGCTGCAGTGTGTTGCCGATAGCGCTCGAAAACAGATGGTTCAAGCCTGCCATGCTGCCTGAAGTGCTCGAATACGAGGGCTTCACAGGAGAAAAGATAGCTGACAGAATTTTGAAAACATTGCACGGAGGGACATATTGTGTTACAAACCGCTGAATTAACGCAGTCGTATCCCAATATAACCGAATCGGATAAGCTCTATGCCCGGGCCCTGGGGCTAATCCCCGGCGTAACACAGACCCTTGCCAAAGGCCCTACCCAATACATCAATGGAGTTGCACCCAAGTACCTCAGAAGCGGCAGAGGCTCCCATGTCTGGGACGTAGACGGCAACGAATACATTGACTTTACGATGGGAGTCGGCCCAATCTCCCTTGGCTACTGTTACCCCCGTGTTGATGAGGCGATACGCAGCCAGTTGAAAGACGGGATAACCTTTTCAATGATGCATCCGCTGGAGGTCGAAACAGCCGAACTGATCCGCTCTGTTATACCATCAGCCGAGGCAATACGGTTCAGCAAGACCGGCGCAGACGTCACGTCAGCCGCAGTCCGTCTGGCAAGGGCCTACACTAAACGGAACAAGGTGCTTTGCTGCGGATACCATGGGTGGCATGACTGGTACATAGGAGTGACAGACAGGGACAGCGGCATACCGCAGACAACGAAAGACCTCTCTTTTACCTTCAATTATAATGATATTGCTTCAGTTGAATCCTCCGTTGACGATGATACGGCCTGTATTATTCTAGAACCCGTAGTTTTTGAAGAACCGCGTGACAATTTTCTCGGCAGGCTGCGTGAGATTTGCGACCGGCGCGGGATCGTGCTGATATTCGACGAAATGTGGACAGGGTTCAGGCTGGCACCCGGAGGAGCGCAGGAATATTTCGGCGTCACCGCTGACCTCGCATGCTATTCCAAGGCGATCGCCAATGGGATGCCCCTGTCTGTGCTGGCAGGGAAAAAGGAGATAATGGAGTTGCTCGAAAAAGATGTCTTCTTCTTCACCACATTCGGAGGCGAGGCCTTATCGCTCGCTGCTGCATGCGCCACCATAGCGGAGATGAAAGAGCATGATGTATCCGGTCATCTGGCCCGTCAGGGCGAAAAGATAAAAGATGCTTACAATGCCACAGCGTCACAATTGGGAATGCATTTTACAAAATGCATCGGGCTTCCCTGCCGGACCATAACCACATTCGACGCCAAGGCAGGAGACCCCCTTATAATGAAATCTTTCGTGCAGCAGGAATTATTCCGGCTCGGAATTCTATGGTCAGGTTTTCATAACATCTGTTTTTCACACGCCGATAGCGACATTCAGCATCTTGCCTGGGCCTATGGCAAGGCACTTCCGTTGCTCAGCACAGCCGTTGCCGTAGGCAATCTCCGCGAATTGCTGCGGGGAGAGCCGGTGCAGCCGGTATTCAGACGGACGAGCAATTTCAATACTAAACCCAAAGAGAAGGTGTCACAGTGAATATGTTCTCGCTTAAAGACAGGGTAGCCATAGTCACAGGCTCACTCGGACTCATCGGGAAAGAACACTGCCGGGCCCTTGCTGAAGCAGGAGCGCATGTTGTAGCCACTGACCTGGATGAAGGCCGGTGCAAGGAATTTGCGGCCAACCTGACGCCCGAAGCGCTTGGGGTTGGAGCTGACGTGTCTGATAAAGCGTCAGTCAGCACTTTGCTGGAAAAAACATTAAGCCGCTTTGGCAGAATCGACATCCTTTTAAACAATGCAGCCGTGGATGAGAAATTTGAAAATCCGCTCGTCGCGCTCCAAACGTCTCAATTTGAACATTTCCCTCTCGAACTATGGAAAAAGATCATGGATGTCAATGTCACCGGAATGTTCCTCTGCTCTCAGATCATCGGCGCTGCCATGGCTGAACAGGGAAAGGGAAGCATTATTAATGTAGCTTCAACTTACGGAGTCGTGGCCCCGGACCAGTCAATCTATAAGACGCCTGACGGACAACAGTCCTTCTTCAAATCTCCGGCCTACCCTGTAAGCAAGGGGGCTGTCATCTCCTTTACCAGATTCCTCGCATCCTATTGGGGACCCCGAGGTGTCAGGGTCAACACGCTCTCACCAGGGGGCGTAGAAAATGCCCAGGACAGCTTTTTCGTAAAAAACTATTCCGCCAAAACACTTCTGGGCAGAATGGCACAGCCCTCTGATTACCGTGGGGCTGTAGTATACCTTGCGAGCGATGCGTCAAGTTACATGACCGGCGCAAATCTTATTGTGGATGGCGGGTGGACCGCAATATGATGCATAAGAATAACGGCAGAAGCTCTGTCAAGGAGAAGGCGCAAAAGATACGGTTGCTCCTCACGGATGTCGACGGAGTGCTCACTGATACAGGAGTGTACTACTCCGACGCAGGGGAGTTGATGAAGAGGTTCTCGATCCGTGACGGCATGGGCGTTGAACGGCTTCGCGACATAGCGAATGTCGAGACCGGCATAGTCACAGGAGAAAAGTCGGCGTCGATCAAGAAAAGGGCGGATAAGCTTCAGATAGCCGAATTGCATTTAGGGATAAAAAGGAAGGTTGCCGTGCTGGAAGAAATCATGCTCAGGACTTCGCTCAACAATGAACAAATAGCGTACATCGGCGACGATATGAACGACCTCGAAATCATTGAGTCAGTCGGGCTTTCAGCCTGTCCGTCCGATTCATTCCCGGCAATAAGGAAAAATGTTGATTTCCTCTGCAGCTCAGGAGGAGGGCAAGGCGCATTCAGAGAATTCGCTGAATTCATCATCGCATCAAAAATCAAAGGCAATAACGGCCGCAAAAACCAGAACAGGAGGAGGGACTCGAAATGAAGCCAATCAGGAAAGTTCATCTCAATGAAAGGACCATTGGAGAAGGCGAACCGGTCTATATCGTCGCGGAAGTCGGGATAAATCACAACGGTTCTCTGGCTCTAGCCAAAAAACTAATTGATGGAGCAGTTTTTTCGGGCTGCGATGCCGTTAAGTTACAAAAAAGGACGCCGGAACTCTGCGTACCCAAAGACCAGTGGTATATAGAGCGCGATACTCCCTGGGGAAGAATGACTTATATTGAATACAGGAGAAAAGTCGAGTTTGACCTTGAGGATTACAGCGAGATAGACCGCTACTGCAAAGAGAGAGGTATTGCATGGTTTGCCTCCTGCTGGGATGAGGAATCAGTCGACTTTCTGGAACAGTTCAATCCCCCCCTTTATAAAGTACCTTCCGCCTCATTGACAGATCACAACCTCCTGAGAAAAATGAAAGCAACTGGCAAGACAGTCATTATCTCAACAGGCATGTCCACCATCGAAGAAATAGAAGAAGCTGTGAGCGTAGTAGGCCCGGACAATTACATAATCGCACATTCAACATCGGCCTATCCCTGCAATGTCCGTGAACTCAACCTTAAAATGATATCGGTATTAATGGAAAAATATCCCTCTGTACCTGTAGGCTATTCCGGCCATGAAACAGGCCTGGCGCCGACCTGGGCAGCAGTCGCCCTGGGCGCATGTTTCATCGAACGTCACGTCACCCTGGACCGTGCCATGTGGGGCACCGATCAGGCGGCTTCAGTCGAGGTCTTCGGAATGCACCAGCTCGTCAGGAACATCCGGGACATCGAGAAATCCCTGGGCGACGGGGTCAAGCGGGTATATGACAGCGAAAAAGACGCTCTCAAGAAACTCCGCCGTGTGCGCAGCGGCGCGGACATATTCGCTGCTGCATGAGTCCTGCATTGCACTGGATATTTATACTGATAGCAGGAGTTTTTGAGATCGGGTGGGTCTTCAGCCTTAAATCTACTCAGGGCTTCACCAAATTTTTGCCTATGATCTCTTACGCCATCTGCGGGCTGGGTGCGGCTTTTTTCCTGTCGCAGGCCATGAAGTCCCTGCCTATGGGAACGAGTTATGCGGTATGGGTAGGCATCGCTATAGTCGGAAGCAACATCCTCGGCATGGTCATATTAGGAGAGCCCTCGACCCTGCCGAGGATCACCTTCATATTGCTTATCACTATCGGGGTCATCGGCCTTAAACTGTCGTCAGCGGGCTAATCAGGGCCCAAGAGACAAGATATATCTTGCAACCGTGATGCCGCTCTTGACGCTACGTATATATAAAATGTACCATATGTATATACACATGTATGGAGGCGTCACAAATGAAATCATCCGTAAAAATGACCTCAATCAGGCTCGACACCAAGCTTGCCGACGCGGCTGTTAAAGCCCTTGGCGTTAAGAACAGGAGTGAAGCAGTGCATACCGCATTGCATGAAGTTGTGGCGCTCAACAGATTAAAGGACCTTATGACAAAGCATGGAGGCAAATTAAAGTTCTCGGCATATGGGAAGTAGGATTTGCCTCTTCGACACCTCGGTTTTCATAGATCACTTGAGAACAAACAAATACGGCCTTAACTTCCAAAACCTGCATGGGTTGATCAGAAACTCCTCAGTTGTCCTTTCTGAATTGGCCAGGGGCGCAACGAAGGAAATAGAGAGAGAATTTGTACGCACCCTCGCCAGGAACCATCCTGTCCTGACACCATCGGAAAAAAACTGGATAGAGTCAGGCGAATTATTGTCGAAAATGTATCAGGACAAAGGTTTTACACCCGAAAAACTCAGGGACTTGCACTTTGATGTCTTAATAGCCCTGACTGCACGCAATCACGGTGCTACTGTTATAACATCAAACAAAGCCGATTTCGAGCTGATAAAAGCATACAGAAATTTCAACCTGGAAATTTTTCCGGTTGAGCCTGCCTTAAAGACGCGATCAAACAAACAGTGCCTCAAAGTCCCGCGGGGTCACAATTTTCAACCCCTTATAGCTTTTTATCTCCAGCAGATCAGAATCTCCTGTCACAAGATAGACCGCCCTTGCCGCTATAGCGCACGCAATAATGTTGTCATCATCAGCATCCCGGCAAATATTCGTGATTGTGAGGTCATGCTCAATTACATGACTGATTGATTCACTTATAGGCGCCATCGCCAAAGCTAATTCTTCATGCGCCAACCGGAATTTCCTCGAGAGGATACGCCTTATTTCCTTCATTATGAACGGACATGAAACAAGCGAGAATTCGCCCATGCGAGCCCGGTGTAATAGTTTAGAGCAAATCCCCTCCGTGATAATTGCCGCGATGAATACATTAGTATCAAATACGACAATCATGATACAGCTTTAAACACATCTTCTTCACTGACAATTCCAAGCCTCTTTGCCTTTGGGCCGAGTTTCTTCTGTACTGTCTTTAGTTTCATTTCCCACAGAAACATGCTCAGGCATTCCTTCACGATATCGCTCTTGTTGCGCCCACTACTCCTGGCAACCCTGTCAAGTTCATCGGAAATCTTTTCAGGCAGGCTGACAGATAAAACTGTTCTCATAACGCACCCCCTGTATTACAATACACTACAATATCGATAATTGCAATCTCACCCGTGTACTTCAAACCTTGAGAGAATGCCGAACGGGTCAAAGTCGATTATGGGCACACCAAAGTAGGGTTCATGTTTAAATTGTTGAGTGGAAAAGGGATTTCCCAAGAAATGCTGTATAATGTTTAGTGACTAAATATGTCACAAATAGGAGTTGAGAAATGGCTGAAAAGTCCTGTGAAGAAAAAGCAAGAGACCTTCTCCAAGATGTAGTTCTTACAACGAAGGATGAAAATAAAATTAAAGAACTTTGCAGTCGAGGTAATCATCCGCAAGCAATAGCGAATATCATTAGAGGAGATTCATCGGTGCCGCCATCCTCTGGCGCGAGTTCTTACTTATGGAGATAAGCGGAAACTGTCTATACACTTTTGGGCGGATAATATTCAATTTGGATTATATAAGGCGTAACAATAACTTTTTGGCAATTACATGACACTTATACTTAACGAGATTCACATCTATGAATCAATTCAAGATTCCGTTCAGTTTGCTCTGGCGGATAGATGGCTTACTAAGGATGATCGGTTTTATGGACTCCGCCAGAAATTATTCGCTATCCCTTATCTTAATGCATGCGTCTCCTATTTCGGTCTTGCATCTTATACCCTCAATG
>JADFXI010000092.1 GCA_015233655.1 Nitrospirota bacterium
GAAGTAGAGCGGATTACTGGTGATAAGGTGAAAATATTATGAGCTATTATCTCGATTTTGAAAAGCCGCTTGAAGAGCTTGAAACGAAAATAGAGGAGCTTAAAAAGCTCTCAGACGACACTGAAATAGACATCGCATCTGAGATAAAAAAACTCGAAAAAAAGGCCAGAGATTTACGGTCGGATATTTTTTCTCATCTAACCCCGTGGCAAAAAAACCTCATCGCGAGGCATCCGGAACGGCCGTATACTCTTGATTATATCAGTATGATTGTGGAGGACTTTATTGAGCTCCACGGTGACAGGCGGTTCGGTGACGACCCGGCCATTGTCGGAGGTCTCGGTAAAATCAGCGGCAAATCTGTGGTGATAATCGGCCACCAGAAGGGCAGGGGAACGAAAGAAAGGATTATGAGGAATTTCGGACAGCCCAATCCCGAGGGTTACCGCAAGGCCTTACGGCTCATGAAACTCGCGGAGCGTTTCAGGAAGCCTGTTATCACATTCATTGATACGCAGGGAGCATATCCGGGGATGGGAGCGGAAAAGAGAGGTCAGGCAGAGGCGATAGCAGTTAATCTGATGGAGATGTCCCGGCTCAAAGTGCCGATAATTGCTATAGTTATTGGCGAAGGCGGGAGCGGCGGCGCTCTTGCTTTGAGCGTAGCAGACCGGCTATGCATGCTTGAGCATGCGGTCTATTCAGTTATCTCTCCAGAGGGCTGCGCCGCTATTTTATGGAACAGGAACGGTGATTTATCGGCAGATGATTTTGCCCGGGCCGCCAATGCCCTTAAAGTGACGGCCCAGGACCTGAAGGCCTTCAAAATTATTGACGATGTCATTCCTGAACCGCTTGGCGGCGCTCACAGGGAACCCGAAGCCACGTCAAGAAAAATTACAGAGTATATAGTGAAATCGCTGGAGGCGCTTAAATCAAAGCCGATCGGGAAACTGGTAGAAGAACGATATAAAAAGCTTCGGAAGATCGGCAGCCTCAGGGTCGATTCTATTCAAACCGAGCAGTAATAAAGAAAGAACCGGACTTATCCCCTAAACGATTCAAATAAAGACGCCTATTTATGAGACGCTACATACTCCCTCCTCAACTAATTGATTGCGACATTGCGATTGTTTGCAACTGTTAATTTCCAATCGAACCCTCGGTACCAAAAATATCTGTTTTTGGTACAAGAAGAATTTGGGTATCACCTTACAAAAAAAATCGGTTCTGACCTTCTAAGGGACGGATACCACTTTTACAAACTCAACACAATTCGAATTGCTGCTACAATAAAGATTCCCAAAAAAAAGTAACACGAATGCAGGCTGGATAGTTTATCTTACAGCTACGGGCAGCGTTTCTTGATGCAGCAGCCCTTGCGAGATTATTGCTAAGGGCTTCTTCTGCTGGGGCCGGCTTGACAGCTATTTTAATTCTTCAATAGCTTTTTCAAGCTATCTTTTCTGTGCATATATGATCCACAGAAAGTTATGAAACAAAGCATTACCTGGGTGCAATTTAACAATAGATTGTTTGACGTGTGCACAATTGTATGATAGCCTTATTTCAAATGAATTTGAAGAAAAAAAAAGCCTTTTTTGTCCTTGGCGGTGCTGCTGCAGCCCTTGTTCTTGCAGTCGTTGTTTTAGCCCTCACATTTGACATAAACTCCTACAGGCCCCGCATCGAGGCCGCCGTATCCGGAGCTATCGGCCTGGATGTCAGGATCAATGGGAAGATGGGGATCTCTTTCTTTCCCTTCGGCATATCGGCCAAGGATATTCATGTTGCCAACAAGGGAGGAGATATTCTTTCCCTTGAAAACCTCAAGATAGGGGTGGAGTTGAGGCCCTTGCTGAAAAAGCAACTCAAAGTCACCAATTGTGAGCTTGTTAAACCGGCTGTCACCATCGTGAAAGATGCCAAGGGGAAATATAATTTCGAAGGGACTGAAAAGAAATCCACTGAAGGGAGACCCGGAGCAGCTTTCAGTTTGAATGAGCTCAAGCTGTCCAAAGGTATACTGGTCTATCTCGACGAGATGACAGGGGGAAAGACAGAGCTTAAAGATTTCAATCTCGCTATCAAGGATGTTTTGGTAGTGGATACGTCAGGGGAAATTATAAAGAACCTCTCATTCACGGGCAACCTGGACTGCAAGGAGGTACGTGCAAAGGACCTCAGGATAGACAACATCAAGAGTCCTATAAAAGCGGAGAAGGGAATAATTTACCTAAGTCCCCTCAGCATGGATCTCTTCGGCACGAAGGTCGACGGAGATGTCACGGCAGACGAGTCTGAAGCAGATGCCGCATATAAAATCAATTTGAATGCATCGAAGCTGGACTTCGAAAAACTTGAGGAGTCATTCGGCACAAAGAAGGTTATCGGCGGGAAGGGTAATCTTGCTGCTTCCCTTACAATAAAAGAAAAAGGAAGTCGCAACCTTATGAGCAGCATGGATGGTACTTTTTCCATCCGGGGTGACAATCTGATCATTAATACTATGGACCTCGACAAGGTACTCTCATCTTTTGAAGCAAGCCAGAAGTTCAACCTCGTCGACGTAGGCGCTTTCCTAATCGGCGGACCTCTCGGCAGCGTTGCGCTAAAGGGGTACCGTTATGGGGACCTTTACAACCAGACGAGGGGAGGACGGGGTATCATCACAAAGTTCAGCTCCCACTGGAAGATCAAGGCCGGGGTGGCGGATGCTGCGGACTGCGCCCTTGCAACGCACCATAACAGGGTTGCACTTAAAGGCAAGCTCGATCTTGTAAGCGAACGATATGATAATGTAATAGTGGCGCTTCTCGATGACAAGGGATGCGCAAAATTCAAACAAGTCATCAGCGGTCCCTTCGACAGTCCTAAAGTCAGCGGGGTGAGCGTAGTCGAGACCATTGCCCGCCCGATCGTCAGTCTTTTCAGCACGGCAAAGCGTTTTCTTCAAGGCGGCAAATGCGAGGTCTTTTATAATGGTGCTGTGCAGCAACCTAAAAGATAAGTGGTAGTGATGACCCTGCAGACAGTGTCCGCACGTTCTTCGACTACTATACATAGCGTCTTAAATAATTGCGCATAAGCGACGAAGTATCTCATTTGGTTTTTGCCAAATATGGAACTGTTCGGTAACTACTGTAATAACGGTTTCAAGCTGGAGGAAGTAGCGATTGTGTGTGCAGAGCCTACGGGTCAATTTCCATACTCGTTCAATCGGGTTCAATTCCGGACTGTACGGAGGCAGGAAATCCAAATCCAAAAGGCGGCGGTGCTTCCTCAGCTACGGTGCAAGCAGTCTGGCATGATGCCAAAGCGCGTTATCCGATACGACTATTATTTTGCGACCCTTCCGATGATGGCGCAAAAGCGAGACCAGAAATTGTTTGAAAGTAACCGCATTAAACGTTGGTGCAAGCGTAGTAATCATCTTGCCATCTGCGGCACGTACAGCACCAAAGATTCCCATATTCTTTTTCAACCAGTTCTTGATTCGACATGTAGTGAAAGCCCTTATTTACCAACGCAAGGAGTTCTGTGTTCTCCTTTAGAATGGACGGGTGTATCTGTTCTTTGTAAAGGACCTTCTCAGAAATTCCAAACTCACCGGATAATCCCAGACGGTCAATAACAGTGGTGCCCTACCGGTAAAATAGCCAAAAACGCTCTTGCTTTTCCTTTTGAGCGAGATAGTTGACTGTAATTTGCAGTGCTTTAGGTGGTCTTTTCAATCGCCGACTTGATAACTGATTTCAATATGTGCATATCTAACGGCTTGCTCAAAATTGCCACTGGGTTGATGTGTTTTGCCTTTTCTATGACCTCTTCATCGCTGTATCCCGTCATGAATATTATTGGTATCCCTAATCCCAAACCTATATTATCAGCAGTCTGAATCCCATCCATCTCTCCGTCTATGCTTATATCCATAAGCACAATGTCAGGATTTTCCTCACCAGCCAGCAAAACTGCCTCCTCTCCGTTTGTTGAGGTTTGGACTGCATAGCCCAGTCCTTTGAGGATGAACTGTAACTCCAGCGCGGGAAGAACCTCATCTTCTACAATCAATATCTTGCTTTCAGCCATCTTTTATGTCCTCGCCGGTAACCCTTTGTCCTTGAACTTGATTATAAACGCGGTTCCCTTGTTAGTCTGCATTTCCAATTTACCCTTGATCTGCGATACAACGAGCGTACGCACAATTGTTAAGCCCAAAGATTCAGTTTTTTTAAGATTAATATTTTGGGGCATTCCGATTCCGTTGTCGCTAAAGGTAATTTCTATGATTTCATCCTCATTTAAGCTGCCTTTTATTATTATCTCCCCCTTTTTATTGTCGGGGAATGCATATTTCAAGGCGTTGGTCATAAGTTCGTTTATAACAAGGCCCAACGGCGTTATAGTGTCTATGGATACCGGAATCCTCTCAACGTCCGTGTGGACAGAGATTTGCTCCTTGTCGACATTATGGCTTTTCATTAAAGCATTGGCAAGGTCTTTGATGTAGTCGTCCAGATATACCTGTGATAAATTCTTTGTCTTATATAACTTCTCATGTACCAGGGCCATCGACTGTATCCTGTCTTTTGTGTCTTCCAGTATCTGTAATGTCTTCTTATCATCGATACCTCTGGATTGGAGGCCAAGCAGGCTGGTTATGACCTGCATATTATTTTTTGTCCTGTGATATAGCTCTCTGAGAAGGGTCTCTTTTTCCCTAAGGGACTGTTCTATCTGCTCCTCGGCCTTCTTGCGCTCTGTGATGTCCCGATCAATGCCTCTATAACCTCTAAATTTTCCTTCAGCATCAAATATGGGCACCCCGCTTGTTTCCAAAACGACAAGACGCCCGTCTTTATGCAAGTTGGTATTTTCAAGTCCGGCAAAAAGTCTTCTGGCATTTACAATAGCGCCAAATTCCTCTGCAACTCGTTTTGCTTCTTCCTGAGACATTAAATCAAAGGGAGACTTGCCAATAATCTCCTGCTGTTCGTATCCAAGCAAGTCTTTGACCTTGGGACTTACATAGGTATAAATGCCGCTTTCGTCTAGTTCCCATATCCAGTCGCTCGTTGTTTCTACAAGGGACCGGAATCTCTCATTGCTCTCTGTAAGCTTCTCTTCCGCCTGCTTTCGCTCGGTGATGTCCTCCAGTATCCAGATGGTGCCTGTGCTCAATTCAACCGACGGGTCAATAGTCTTTCCGGAAATGCTGCACCAGAACAAAGAGACATCCTTCCGTTTCATCTTGCGTTCGCAATAGTAAGTGCCGCCGGCTGCGAGCACCGGATACGCCTCGCTGCCCAATTGTTCATAACTTTCATGTGACGGATAAAACAGTTCCGTAGTCTGTCCGATTATTTCGCTCATAGGGTATCCGAACATTTGTTCCATCTTGCTGTTGATCCAGACAAACCGTCTGTCCTTCAGATATGCTATGCCGACAAGGGCGCTTTCGAGAATCGCGTTCTGCTCCAGAGTCTTCAGCTCCAGCGCCTCTTCCCTTACGGCAATCTCACGGGCCATACGGTCGAAAGTCAGGCCAAGACCTCCTAACTCTCCGCCGGATATGACATCTGATACCCTGACCTGCAGGTCCCCCTCTGCCAGACTCCTGGAACTCTTCTCCAGAATGGCGATGCGGTCGGCGATTGAACGCTTTCCAATAAACCAGGCTATGCAGAAAACTAAAAGCATTGAAGGGACAAATATGGCCAGATTACGGAAGAGGGCCAAGTTTGCTTTCGCAATAACCGTATCAACCGGGACCCCTGCCCGAATATACAGGAAGGGTGCCTGTTCTCCTTCAAGCTGCAGTTTGCGATAAGTTATATATCTTTGTATTCCATCATGCGCAAGCGCAGCGAAACTCCTGGTTTCAGGGCCTTCCTTCATCTCATTAAAGCGTTGCTGATTATAGAGTTCCCCTACGAATTTATCATCGTTTCCCCTGCTCATAATCACACCTTTATAGTCCAGCAAAAGATAGCTGGAGCCTTCAGGCAAATTAAGTCTGTCCATGACCCTCTTTAAATAGTTCAGGTCTATGCCCAGGATAATGACCCCGAGCACCTCGCCTCTATTGTCTTTGAAGGGATAACCAAAGGTTAGGACAGGCCTGCCGGTAAATCTGCTTACAATGTATTCACCTGAAGAGAAACGTCCGCTTGAGAGCGCTTTTTTAAAGTGGAGCCTGTCGGACAGGTCCTTTTGTTTTGCAACAATTGCGGAGGCCCATATATTACCGGTCCGGTCTGTTACGAATATGTTGGAATATTGTGGATTCAGTTTCAGGACTCGGTCCAGGGTTTCATGCATCCTGACGGCATTGCGCCTGGCTGTGTCGGGCAGTTTGGCTATTAAAACTGTCAACTGCTGCGCTGTATTGACCAGGTTCTGCAGTTCGGTTGTTACAGTATTGGCAAGATCCTGAGACTCGCGTATGCCGTAATCTATTTGGTCATTTCTGCTGTTGATGCCGGAATAGATAATAATGCAAAACGTGAAAAAACCCATGATTGAGACGATTAAAAACAATTGGGCACTTATGGACAGAGAAAGCAGTTTTTTCATTTAACTATTCCCAAAACTGATATTTCCACTGTTCATAAGCACGCGGCTGGGAGGTTGATTAAATTCTACCATTGAATCATTTTAGCAGAAAACCTCAGGGATGGCCATGTTTTGTGTTGAACAGGTTTTGTATCAAATTTCTGCATTATTGCTCAAATTATAGCCGCTTGCAATCCGTTAATCTACGCGAGTTGCACATATTAATATCTGATGACTTCATATACCGCAGAATCTACAAATCGGTGCCGACGTTGCATTCTTTCCATAATTGAGATGCACACTATATCCTCTGATAATTTTGATGCACCTTCGACTCAGCACCAGCGGCATCTCAGCAAGAGTGTTGGTTTCCAAGAAAACCTGTTTCTCAGGCCCTCCCAGTAATCAGAACTGTGACAAAGTATGGAGCTGACGTTACATTGATATTTGTACTGTAACGTAGTATTATCAATTCAAGTACTCTGTCTGTATAGTCTTCCGGGAAGGCTGGGGAGGGCGAGACTTATCATGATGATGCGTACTAAATTAATGCTTGACCGTCTGCAACAACAATTCATTTGGAACATATGAGAATACTTTGTGCCTTCATAGCCGTATTTCTTGCATTCGCATCAGCAGCGCATTCTCAAGTTCTTATTATGAACACCGCCAATGATCCACCTAACTCCACTGACGATTATAGTGGTATCTGCGACATAGTCATGACTGAGGCGTTTAAACGCATCGGCATTAAACTTGAGATAGTTAATCTCCCTTCCGAGAGGGCGCTTATAAACGCCAATGAGGGAATCGACGATGGTAACTATGCCCGCATTGAAGGACTGGAAAAAACATATCCCAATCTGATCCGTGTACCTGAGGAGATTACACGGTTCGAGTTCTCCGCTTTTTCGAAAAATGTACACTTTAAGCCCACTGGCTGGGACAGCCTTGCTCCCTATAATGTCGGAATCATTACCGGCTGGAAGATATTAGAAACAAACATAACGAACGCGAAGTCTCTCACTCAGGTGAAAGATGAAACACTTCTTTTCAATCTCCTTGCCGCTGACAGGGTCGATGTGGTTGTCTATGAACGGATGCAGGGGAAGTATTTCTTAAACAACTCCGGCATGAAAAACATTGTAGTACTGATTCCGCCGCTAACTGTCAAGTCAATGTATCCCTATCTCCATAAAAAGCATAAGGAGCTTGTTCCAAAACTGGCTGAAGCCTTGAAGTCTATGAAGAAGGACGGCACATACGCAAAGATTGTGGACGGGGTTTTGAAATCCCTTTCCCTCAAGAAATAGGCATGTCCTCCAAACGGATAAACACCATCGCATATCGCCTGCTCTTATCCGTGGTCGTCTTTAGTTCTCTTGTAACCATACTGTCCTCCGGGGTTCTCCTGTATATCAATTACAATGAAGACCTTAGAGATATAGAAGACAGTATTCAACATATCAATAGGACACATGTGCCCGGCATTGCTGCCAGCCTTTGGGTGATGGACAAACAGCAGTTGGAAGCGCAGCTCAAAGGCATCCTTAACATCCCTTACATCGAATACCTGGAGATTAAGCATAAGGGTGATTTAATCGCCTCTGTAGGGAATATACGTTCAAAGCGCACCATAAATCGCGAGTTCCCGGTACGTTATACCATCGGGTCCAAAGATATGGACATGGGTTCCCTCCATGTTTACGCGGGCTTGGACGGAGTCTATGATGAACTGTTAGCCAAGATGCGCCTAAGGCTGCTGTTTCAGGGCGTCCAGATATTTCTTGTCTCGGTATTTATACTATTCATAGTGCGCTCACTGATTACAAAGCGTCTTTCCATAATTGCCGACCATGTGTTCCGGCTTGAAACGGGTAGCCTGGACAGCCCGCTGGTTCTGAAATCCCCTCCTGTTTTCCGGTCAGAGGACGAACTGGACCATGTAGCAAAAGCAATTACTGCAATGAGCACCAAACTGGAGGGCGCCTTTAGCGCTCTTGAAACCGAACTGGAAAAACGAAAGGTTGCTGAAGGGGCGCTTGCCGAGGAAAAGGAACGACTGACTGTCACACTACGCTCTATAGGCGACGGTGTTATCACCACTGACACAGCTGGTTCAGTTGTGTTGATGAACAAGGTAGCTGAAAATATGACCGGCATGCATCAGGAAGAGGCATTCGGCAGACCCTTCGATGAGGTGTTTCACATTGTTGACGAGAGGACTGGTGAACGGTGCGAAAGCCCGGTACAGAAGGTATTGGAAACAGGAGTAATCGTCGGGCTGGCTAATCATACCGCCCTAATCTCTCGGGACGGTACTAAGCGTATTATTGCTGACAGTGGCGCTCCGATCAGGGATCTGGAGAGTAGGATCAGAGGTGTCGTACTGGTATTCCGTGACATTACGGAGAAACAAAAGACTGAAGAAGAACTCCTTAAATCGCAAAAACTTGAGTCCCTTGGGGTTTTAGCCGGAGGCATAGCACATGACTTCAACAACCTACTGACAGCAATACTGGGTAACATCAGCCTGGCCAAGATGTATAGTGAACCTTCGGAGAAGGCATTTGCGCGCCTGGCCGAGGCTGAGAAGGCTACACTGAAAACTAAGGATCTGACACAGCAATTACTGACCTTCTCGCGCGGGGGCGCACCCATAAAAAAGACTACATCCATCGTGGACATAATCAGAGACACGTCTTCTTTTGCTGTCAGTGGGTCCAATGTGAGGTGTGCCCTGTCCCTCCCAAATGACCTATGGCAAGTGGAGGCAGACCCCGGACAGATTAGCCAGGTTATGCAGAATCTGGTAATAAACGCGACAGAAGCCATGCCTGGAGGGGGCATAATCAGTATTTCCTGCATGAACGTTCGCCTCGCCCCAGGCAATCCAATGAGGCTCAAAGGCGGAAGATATGTCGAGATAAAGGTCAAGGACCAAGGGATCGGCATTAAGAAGGAATACCTAAGTAAGGTCTTCGACCCCTACTTTACCACCAAACAAAAGGGAAGCGGCCTTGGGCTTGCGATGTCATATTCCATCGTCAATAAACACGATGGCCACATCTCTGCTGACTCTACTGACGGAGAGGGGACAACCTTTACGGTTTATATACCCGCGTCCGACAAAAAAATTCAGACTAATGTTAACGGGCATGAGGCTATTATCAAAGGCTCAGGGAGAATACTGGTCATGGACGATGAGGACATGGTGCTTGACACCGCCATAGCCATGCTGGAAAACATGGGTTATATTGTTGAAACCGTGAAAGACGGGTCGGATGCCGTGGAGAAATACAGGACTGCAAGGGACGAGGGAAGTCCCTTCCATGCGGTCATAATGGACCTGACTATTCCAGGCGGTATGGGGGGGAAAGAAACCGTTCAAAGGCTCTTGGCCATAGATCCGTCGGTAAAGGCGATTGTTTCCAGCGGCTACTCCAACGATCCTATAATGGCGAACTACAGGGAATACGGTTTCAGAGGGGTACTTATAAAACCATACAGACACATCGAACTGAACGATATTCTTCAGAATGTTATCTGATGCCACGCTGGAGAAAGAGTATCCCCTGCTTTTTGGCACAAATCATCCCATAAACTTTCCATCGCGCGAAGCTTTTCAGTTGTACTCATTTTGAGGTAGGTAACCTCCATGTTTCCCCCCTTTCGTTCCATCAGCATGTTCCCTGATATAATACAACCCATTTCGAGCAAGAGAATCGATTAGCCCGTTGTCATATAAATCAAATACTCGATATTCCCCTTCTGCCCTGTAATCGGAGACTCCATTATCCCGACAGTACTTAACCCAAATGACTCGAGACTTTCTTTCACCCTGTTCACGGCCTGTTCCCGCTTGGCCGCATCCCTGATGATACCTCCCTTATCCACTTCACCTTTTCCCACCTCGAACTGCGGTTTTATCAAGGCGATCAATTCTCCGCCCTTCTGCAAAAACTCAAGGACTTTCGGCACGACTTTGACAAGGGAGATAAAAGATACATCAATAGTCGCAAAGTCTATGGGATCCGGAATTTTTACATTTTCAAGATAACGCATGTTGGTACGTTCGAGAAGATGCACCCTTGGGTCCTGCCTGAGCTTCCACGCAAGCTGTCCGTAGCCGACATCAATGCAATAAACTTTTTCAGCGCCGTTCTGGAGCAGGCAGTCCGTGAATCCCCCGGTTGACGCACCGACATCCATCGCGATTTTACCGGCCACGGATACATTGAAATTTCTGACTGCAGCTTCAAGCTTCAGGCCGCCGCGGCTGACATAGGGCATTTCCCCGCCGCTAATCTCGACAGGCGCATCAGAGGACACCATAGACCCTGCCTTTGCAGCAGCCACTCCGCCAACATGGACCTTGCCTTCCATTATCAATGCGCGGGCACGTTCGCGACTTGCAGCAAGCCCTCTGTCGACAATAATCTTATCAAGGCGCTCTTTCATTGAGGCTGATTACCGATATTAAGTATACGCTATCCCATATGTACTGCACAAATAGCGACGCGAGGGAACGGATAAGGCAGTGAGGCTATAAGACTATTTTATAAATCGTTTTATTTTTGTTATAATCAGCGCAAATGAGGCACAGTAATGCTTTGGTCATTCCTAATGTCTTATGGGTATTTTTAAGTTGTTCATTTCTCCTGTGGACGCACACTTCAAATGCTGCAACTGATAACAGTACCAATATCCTGGTCCTTCATTCGTACAACAAGGGGTATATTTGGACGGATAAGATAGACGAGGGGATAGAATCCGCATTGAGGAAATCAATAAAGCATCCTATTTTCTTTACTGAATATATGGACGTGAAAAGAATATCCGACAGTACGTATCTGAAAAAATATTATGAGCTATTCAGACACAAATATTCAGGTAAAAAAATCGACATCATTATCACATCGGATGACGCCGCATATGAACTCATGCTGAAGCATGGCGACGAGCTGTTTCCAGGCATTCCGGTTATTTTCTGCGGCGTGAACAAATTTACCGAAGCGGATTTCCAAAAATTGATGCGCAACATCCATCCTAACATCACGGGTGTTGTTGAAGACGTAGACATAAAAAAGACAGTGGATATCGCCCTGCAATTTCATCCTGCTGCAAGACATGTTTATGTGATTAACGACACAAGCGACGTGGGCAAAGCCCTCCATGACCAGATAATGAGATTTATTCCTGCGCTCCTGGGCCGTGTCGACTTTGTCTTTCTCGAAGATATGGGCATTCAGGAGATCAGCGAGCGAGTTCAGTCTTTACCGAGGGATAGCATAGTATTGCTCCGGAGCGAATCCTCTGTCTTTTTTCTTTTTTGAGTGTTTACGCCGAGAGCGGCTATCATGCCGAGAAGAACAAGGATCGTTGCTGAAACAG
>JADFXI010000093.1 GCA_015233655.1 Nitrospirota bacterium
TCTAAAGGCCAAAGTGTTATATATCAGGAGGAGAGGATGAAGATAGGTATAATTTATGTCATTGTCCTGCTGCTGTCGGCGGGCACGTTGTCTGACAGCGCTTCAGCGTCACCCGAAGCGCAGGACGAAAAGGCCCCTGCAGCAGAGCAGAAGGTAAAGCAAATCGGCCTTGGCGAGGCGAGAAAGGTCGTTGCCGCAAGGGTCAATGGAACGGACATTATGCTCGATGCAGTGATGATATTGTCAGACCGTTTGAATCTTCAGATGAGGCAGGCCCATTCGGCAGAAGGCCCCTCTGCAGCGATGATACAGAAAGAAGCTCTTGAAAGGGTAATAGTGCAGGAACTCGCCTACCAAAGGGCGAAGGCCCGGGACATAGCAGCAGAGCCAAAGGCAGTTGATTCTGCGCTTGCAGATATAAAAGCCAGGGCGGGCGGTGAAGAGGCATACAGGAATTTCCTTGCGCAAAATGAGATGACGGAAGATCAGATGAGAACTCAGGTGGAAAAGGGCCTTATCATTGAGACTGCGTACAAGCAGGATGTACTTGACAAGATAAGTGTGGCCCATGAAGTATGAAAAAAACAAGGCTTTTTTCACACAACCGGAAACAAGTTCAGTAATTGATGTGGCCATTAAGTTGGACCCCTCAGACAGGGCTCCTGAGACAAGGGCTGAAGATGTCCTGAAGAAGATCAGGGAGAACGGCAACGACCCTCAGAAGCTCGTTCAGGACGGCACTTTTGTTGTGAGGGAGTATGAACTGAAAAAAGATAGCGATAAAGAAAAAGAGCTTTTCGAGGCTTCCAGGAAATTGAACCCGGGAGAGGTTTCGGATTTGATCAAGACGGTCGACAGCTTTCATATAATCAAGCTGGTGGAATACAATCCTGAAAAGGTCCATACGCTTGATGAGGTCAAAGACATTATAGAAAAAAAACTAAGGACCGACATCCAGAACCAGATGACCAAGGAGTGGACCGAAGGCTTGAGAAAGAATGCAAAAATAGAGATTCTTGTGCATGAGGCCCAATAATATGTTGAGCAAAAAACGGAACAAGAAATGAAAAACTGTAAAATAAATGAAGCTGGAGCTGCTATGAAAAAAATGTATTTATCATTGGTGGTCTTATTTGTTTTAGTGCTGTCATGGACTGTTGCACGTGCTGCTGATACAGAGAATCCTCCCGCTCCGCAAGCGGCGCCAGAGACCTCTCTGCCCAAAAAGGAGAAGGGGCCATCACTTGCCGGCAAGGTAATTGAAACTATGACGAGCGGCGGGTACACCTATGTGATGATTGACAGGGAAGGTCAGAAGATTTGGGTAGCTGTTCCTGCAACAGTTATTAATGTCGGACAGGAGGTATCATTCGCGTCCGGTGTGGAAATGGGGCCTTTTGTGAGCAAGACGCTCAACAAAAAATTCGATAATATATTTTTCTCTACCGGACTGATCGGTCCGGCGCCCGATACTCATGGGACATCGATGACAGAGGGGGACGGAGCGGGCGCTGCATCATCCGCCGAAATCAAGGTAAAAAAGGCAGAGGGCCCGAACGCATACACAATCAACGAGCTTATTGCCAAGAGCGCCGACCTTGACAAGCAGCCGATCGTCGTCAGCGGAAAGGTGGTAAAGGTGTCAGAGGCGATAATGGGGAAAAACTGGGTACATATAAAGGACGGCAGCGGGTCCCCAAAGGAAAAGCTTGTAGTGACATCAAAGGACTTGCCCAAAGTGGGCGATATCGTTACTGTAAGCGGCATTCTTTACAAGGACAAGGACTTTGGCGGTGGTTACAAATACTCGGTCATTGTTGAAGAAGCAACTATCAAATAGGGCAAGTCCGGGCTTCACTATTGTTTTGTGATTATCTTGACAAACCAGGGCCTGCATCGTTCCTGCTTCCACGGAGCATGTTCAGTCGTTTCTCGGCCACTGGGTTAGGGTAAATCTCCAGAGACTTTTGATATGCCTGTATTGCTTTGTCGGGCTGGCCAATTTTCAGGTAAAGGTCACCTTTTGTTATGTACAAATGAAACGGCTTTTGTGTCGTTTGTATCCTGGCATCAACAACATCCAGCATCCCTCCCACAAAATAATCCTTGGGAATGCCGCAACGGTAAATTACAGTGTAATTTGCCGTTGCGCTTTTAACAAATATAGTTGCATTTCCCCAAAGGTAAACCGGCACCCATTCATCATCTGAGAGCAATTTTAAAACGAGCGGAATAATGTTGCCGCGCACATCATATAGAGGGGACAGAACAAAACTTATGCCATATTCCGCCAATGCGGACTTATAATACGGCATACCATTTACTTGCGGCAAAGTTTGCGCCTGTGTGATATCCTGAAAAACCCTCTGCTGTCATTGAATACTTTTTGCTCAGGCAACGTCCAGATTAGGTACCCGCCCCAATCGTAATAATTGAACATGTTTCCCTGCAGCCTTTCTCCTTTGATAAAACCGACTGCAGCAGCAGGATAGTAGACGCTTACCCATTTTTGAGATTTAAGATTTCGCAGGTTCCAGAGCGTATTGAGTTCTCCGGGCATCGTCATGAAAAGGATGAATACAATGACGGAAACGCCAAAAGCTGCTGAGCTGACTATTCTCTTGTAGCTAAGAGCACCAGCGAATCGGGAGAACAGAGGCACTGCGATGATAAGATAAAATGGAATATACCGTACCGTCATTACCCCAAAATAGCCGAATATAACGAGCATCGAAAGTTCCGTTATATTCACACGCCGACTGTAAATTTTATAGGAAACGATGACTGCGGAGAAGATGAGAAGCAGCCAGAAAAGCGGTATCTGCGGGGCGTATGCACTCAAAAAAGCCTTAAATGTCGACTCGTATTCTATAATTGGTGTTTGTGTATAAGTTTGCAGGTTTATGTATTCGATCAGGCCGCGGTATGTATTTGGATTGACAAAAGATGCAAGCAGTCCGGCACCGCCAATGAGAAGAAATTTCCGGTAACGGCCATCCCCCATCGGGTCCAGGGAAGCATGAGAGAATTTCAGCCCTTCAGTGATCATATACAGTAAAATCGTCAGTTGCCCCACAATATATCCGGCATGCGTATTCGACCACAACAGCATGATTGAAGGCAGGATAAAAGCCTCGCGGCGCGAGACTTGAGAGTCGGAGGTCAACTTGTCAAGCTGATGGATAAGAGCGGCAAAGAGGATAAAAGTGAAGACCTGAGGTCTTTCAACAGCATAGGTTTTGAGGATAATGAGCATTACCAAAAAGATGCTGCTCCAAAGAACGGTCTTTTCACCTGACCTGCCTGTTTTGTAAAGAACGAATATCATGATTGCCGTAATAACAAAGCGCATCAGTATTATGCCGTTGTAATCTCCGACCAGGAAAAAAATATAATAGCAGACCTGGCTCAGCCAGTATGACGTCATGAAAAATTTTATCCTGCCGTCTTCAAGGTGTGCCGTGGTATACGAAAATGGGTCCTTAATCGGAAGAGTATGATGTTCGGCAATCCACTTTCCAGTTGCGATGTGCCAGAAAAAATCAGGGTCTTCGATTGGGTTCAACAAATAGACAAAAGAAATGGCGATAAGGAACGCGAGCAGCGCTGCAATAAAAAAATACTCTGTCCTGATTTGAATTTTGGATTTCGTCTGGTCCGTCATGTTATTGAGAGATTTTTTATAAAGTAATTCTATCACATTATTCACATGCATGTAAAAAAATCAATTATAGTATAATATTTAACTGCGTCCAAAATTAGGCAAGACGAGGAAATACAAGGACAGAAATAATTCTGAAATAGTTGCGCGACGGTTTGGTCCAATAACGCAAATTAAATTTGCAGGGAGCTATCATGAGAAAACATTTTTTGGGGGCAAATGGAAAAGCGTTCAGTGGCATTATGTTTGTCGCTTCGGTATTTATAGTGCTGGGCTGTCTTTCTTCTGGATGCAAAAAAGCCGAGCCTGAAAAAGCGACCTCTTCGTCAGCACCGCAGCCGTCGGTCTCACCGGACAAGGCGGCAGCCAGGACCACGCCTGAACCTATACCTGAGGAGGCGCTTCGCAGTGTGCAGCTCGGCATGGAACACGCGCGGTCGCACGACTACGATAAAGCAATAAGGGAATTCACTGCAGCTATTGACCAGTATCCGAAGTATGATATGGCCTATGATGACAGGGCTGCAGTCTATGTACTGCAGAAGAAGTTCGATATGGCAAAGGCAGACCTCGAAAAGGCTTTGTCTATTAATCCACACAACCCGGTGACTTACTACAATAGTGCGGCGCTATATGCTGTTCAAAAACAGGCGGCCCCTGCCCTTGATAACCTTGACAAGGCGCTCGTAATGGGTTTCAGGGATTACGATTTTCTGCGCAAGGACCCGGATCTGAATAATGTCCGGAATAATCCGGAATTCAGGAAGATACTTGACAAGCACGGCGTATGGCTGCCGAAGTAGGAAGTGAGCAGTCCGGAAAAGGAGTTGAAACTGCCTCCGGCTTTTGATTGGGTGTCTGAGAGAGGTATTACCGGGTCAATAGGTAATATTAATATGTTACAGAGGTGTATTGTTTATGTCCGTCGGCGAGACTGAGCTATCTTCACATTCATTGCTGTTTATTATTTTTCTTGTCGTAACATCGCTGATTTGCGGGGCATTAGTGATGACCGTCGAGATCCTTGGTTCCCGTGTCATCGGTCCTTTTTTCGGTGCCAGTCTTTTCGTGTGGACTTCGCTTATAACCGTAACTCTGGTTGGACTGGCTCTAGGTTATGCAGCAGGCGGTATTCTTTCCGACCGCCGCGCTTCACCCGACTATTTGTACTGTATCATTTTTCTTGCCGGTATCGCCGTGCTGCTTGTTCCAGCGCTGAAAAAGCCCGTAATGGAGCTTACCTTGCCTATTGGCGTTCGCTTAGGGGCTCTGAGCTCCTCTGCTCTTCTTTTCGGGCCTGCACTTTTACTTCTCGGATGTGTATCCCCTTATATTATTAAGATTGCTGCCCGTGAAGTCCGGAACATCGGCAGGACTGTGGGTCTATTCTATGCTCTTTCGACTGTGGGCAGCTTTGTGGGTACTATTTGCACCGGCTTCATCCTGATTGCATGGTTTCCGGTGAATCGGATTTTTGCTTTCATAGGTATGAGTCTCATTGTTCTTGCAGTCCTCTATTTCCTCCTGTTCCGGAAGAAGCCGTTTTTTCTTCTCCTCCTCGCAGTACCGTTTATCCTGCCCGGTGGCGAAGCTATACGGACAAAGGTTCTGGACAATGGAACAGCTGTCACAAGGCTCTATGATGCGGACACTTTTTACGGAAACACAAAGGTCCTGGAGTACAGTTATGGCGACAGGCGGATGAGGGACTTACTGGTTGACAGTGCTGTTCAGGGGGGAATGGACCCATCATCCGGAATGTCAATGTACTCTTATACATATTATCTTCAGTACATCCCATACAGCATCAACCCTCGGGGGAAAAACTGTCTGGTCATCGGTCTCGGCGTAGGGGCCGTTCCCACTTGGTATGAGAGCATGGGGATTGTCACGGATGTTGTTGATATCAGTCCGGAAGTCTTTGCGGTTGCTGAAACATATTTCGGCTTCAGGAACCACGGCGGGAAATTTGTGGAGGATGCCCGTTACTTCCTGAGCAAATCGCATAATAAATATGACTACGTAATACTTGATGTTTTCAATGGAGAAAATACCCCCAGTCATGTGCTAAGTCTCGAAGCGCTGCAGCTTATCTCCCGTCGTATGAATTCCAACGGTATTCTTGCTGTCAATCTTATCAACAGTCTAAGAAAGGAAGCCAGGATAGCAGGGTCTTTTATAAAAACCTTACGGCAAGTGTTCTCAACCGTGGATATTTACCCGTGCGACGTTCCAGACAGCGAGCTTAATAACGTAGAACTGTTTGCCTATAACTTTCCTCACGTGCAACTGGACAGGGACCGGCTTAAAAGCCTCCCGTACCATCCCATGGTGGCAGCAAAGACGCGGGACCAGATCGGGAGGGAATTCACTCTTCCTTCCGATGCCCAGGGGATCATTCTCACCGATGATTATAATCCGGTCGATTCATGGGACCTGCGGCTTAAAGAGGCGCTTCGGACATTGGAACTGAGTTATACTGATAAAGATATGCTTCTTTAGCTTATTGGTACACTCTCTCAGGCACAGAAAGATTTCTCATTTTATTGACAGGTCTAGTGCCTCTTGCGTCCGAAATCACATTGCGTCTGTGT
Source organism: Nitrospirota bacterium (assembly GCA_015233655.1). Lineage (GTDB taxonomy): Bacteria > Nitrospirota > Thermodesulfovibrionia > Thermodesulfovibrionales > Dissulfurispiraceae > JADFXI01. The sequence goes on from JADFXI010000093.1 coordinate 6,256, forward strand.
AATCAGAAACACCCAAGGAGCGCCCAGTCAGGGACCGCCCATATGTTCTTCCTGACAGCTTTTAACTCATTGCCATGATAGACAATAATGCCAAGAGGAACAAGTTTCTTGTGTTCTGCTATAAACGACTCAATATTGCGCCCATCGGCGTAAGACACTTTGTCCGCTAATTTGACTTCAATGGGCAAGATCATTCCCTCTCCAACAAGAAGGAAGTCGATCTCCATGCCGGCGCCTGTCCGGTAAAAGAACAACTCCGGTTCAATGGGTTGCAATTGTTTCCACTTGATGAGTTCGGAAAACACCCAGCTTTCGTACCCGGAGCCTGAACCGGTCCCCACCTCTCCCAGAATGACCTTGTTGAGCCCTGCATCCGGAAAATAAATCTTGGGACTTTTTATGAGACGCTTGCTGATATTCTCATGATATGGAGACAAAAGATAACATTGAAATGTCATGGAGAGCAGATTAATATATCTCTTTACCGTGTTTACTGCCAATGAGGCATCTCTCGCCACCTCGCTGATTGAGAGTATTTGCCCTGTACGGGCACACAAAAGTTTCTGGACCAGGACAAAGGAATCTATATTGCCTACCTGGCCGACATCAGAGATATCTCTTTCAACATAAGTTGTCCGGTAGTCTTTAAGCCAATTGATCCGGTCCGCTTTTTCCTTTCTCTGCCATACAGGAGGATATCCACCCCATTGCTGATGCTCATCCCTTGTCTGCATAATAGAACGGACCTTGTCAGGCGAAAGAATGCTAATACGTTCAGCATCCCTTTGAGAAAGTTTTTTGCCCATCCAGACTTTTGTAAGCAAAGGGACCGCTTTGCAGACAAGCACCTCTGACAATGAGAAGGGATAAAGATGCAGTAACGCGGTCCTTCCCGCAAGAGATTCCCTGATGTTGCTGAGGAGTGTGAGCTGAGAAGAACCTGTGAGAACGAAGCTTTTATTTCCAGGGCCGCCCTTTCTCTTTTGCCTGTCTATTACATACTTGAGAGGATCAAACAATGCCGGTATCTTCTGCACTTCATCAAGAATGATAAGTGGTGTCTCTATTGATTCTAAAATTGAAACAGCTGCTTTTTGGAAACGCAATCTTTCATCAGGGTCATCAAAAGAGATATAGGTGAAATCATCAATGGACATGGATTGCGGGATCAAACTCTCGCATAGAGTGGTCTTGCCTGTCTGTCTGGCGCCGGTAAGAACAACTACCTGCTCCTGTTTTATTTTGGGCAGGACAATATCAATGACATTTCGCTTTATGAACGCCATGCAATAAGTTATCAGATGTCTTGCAAAATTACAAGGTAATTTTGCAGAGAATTCTGTTACACTGTCACTGCAGAGGATGAATATCCGAATTGCAAAAAGAGACATGGAATCGTTAAAAGCAAGGGCGTTAGAGGAGGGGATGCCGTATCAAAGCCTGGTGTCCAGCATTTTACATAAATATATTACAGGTCGTCTAGTGGAGTCCCACAAATGAATTTTGAGTCCTGCGGCTATTAGGATGGGGTCTCGGCTGTCTCGAAGTCGTATCGAGACTGTTCAGACATAAATATCTCCATCTTTGTTTCCCCGCTTCTAACATTATTGCGGAAAATCAGAAAATCTGTTATGCTGATAATCAAGGAGAAAAACAACATGAAAGAAACACTTATTGTCAGCAGCAGGGGCCAGGTCACCTTGCCTGCATTATTGAGAAAGCGGGTCGGGATAAGAGAAGGCAGCGCGGTGATTATCGAAGACAGAGGCAACGAGTTGGTACTCAAGCCTGCTGTGGTGCTCGAAATTGATATGTATTCCGACCGGCAGATCTCTGAATGGGATGCCGCTGACCGGCTCAAGACAGATGAAAAAAGAGCTGTGCTCAAGAAAGTAAGAATTAAGAAGTGAACCGCCTGTTCCTTGACGCAAATGTGCTTTTTACGGCAGCCCACAATCCTGACGGCAAGGCGTCTTTAATTATTTCTCTCGGCATTAAAGGGGCATGGCAAGTATACACCAGTGGCTTTGCTGTTGAAGAGGCGCGTCGCAATATCTCAGCTAAGTACCCGTCTTCTGAAAAGAAATTCAACGAACTTATTTCAGAGATAACTATAGTTTCAGAAACCCCTGACGCGCCTTACCCTCCTGAATTGAATGAAAAAGACCGCCCTGTTTTTCAAGCTGCCCATGCTTGCCGCGCGTCGCATCTAATAACAGGTGACATCGCCCATTTTGGAGCATTCACGAATAAGCCGGAAGAGACCGCGGGAATAATCATTCTGACAGCGTCCCTGTTTCTGAGTTCTTTATAAAGCAGACAATCTTTAATTTTGCCCGGAAAAAATCACTCAGACCGAAAAGACGAGACAGACCTCAACTGTTCAGGGCATGTTATGCTCCACACTTTTTCAGTTCTTCATTAACAGCACTGTCCAGCTTCTCATTCAACCATGCGTTAATGCTTTAGCATATGACCTGATCCCACATTCTCATGATAACTACAATGACTGGATTACAGGCGCTTCAAACAGTGAATCACGCAACTCGGGGTTGATGGAATACTTTTCAATTGTTGTCCTGGCTATTTTCATCCCGCCGGCATAATTCGTAATCTGGAAAGGAAACACAGAGTTCCCGACCTTTCTGAAATCCGACAATTCGGATGACAGCTCCATTTTCTTATTGTCAGCGCTGAAGTATCCGGTGACTTTCAATATATAATAATCCTTTTCGTCTATAAATATATCCATCATGATGCCCTCTTTGTCCTTCAGCTTCAAGACCTCGACGCTACTGCCGTTTACAATACTTTTCCCGTCATATCGGACATCAAAAGCCCCCACGGACAGTTCATGGAGAATATCAACATGCTTATACTGATACAGCATCGAAAAGTACTTTGGGCCGAAAACTTCTTCGAGCGGGTCGCTATCTGTGCTCCTGTAACCTCTGCTGCCGTTCAAGATTCTTACTTCCGAAGCATGCCTGTATTTAGTTTCGACACGCAACTTCCTGTCTCTCCTGAAATAGAGATCGTATGTGCCGCGGTCGTCCCGCATGAGGGCCTCGATTTTACCTGATGCATGAAAAGACCTGGTATCGTCTATTATGTTTTGACCGCCATAAACCTCTATGACCTTCTTAATGAGCAAAGTTGATTTTGTGACATCATCAGACAGAACTTCCGCCGACAGCCCTTTGGGCGCTGCAATGATAACGAATAAGACATACAGAAGATAATAATACATATATCTTCTCATTTACTCGCCGTCTGCTGTTTCCATCGCTCTATCTGCTGCCTCATGGCCGCAACATCCGGCGCGTTAGGGTCAAGGCTGATCGCTGTTTCAAGCTCTCTTATCGAGCCGGCATAATCCTTAAAGTCCTCTCCCAGAACGACCGCAAGGTTCTTATGCGCATTCACATGTCCTGGGTTGATCTGGAGCGCTTTTTTGTATTCCAGCACCGCCATGTCGGGTTTTCCGGATTGCCTGAGGCAAGTCCCCATGTCGACACGCACGTCAATATTATCAGGATTAATTTCGAGAGACTTCTGATAGGCCTCAACCGCTTCCTTAAAACGTTTCGCATCCATCAACATGTCTCCGAGACCAGTCCATGCATCGACATTTTTAGGATTTCTTGCAAGAGTGTCCCTGAGTTGTCTTTCCTCGTTAGATGGATTCCCGGCCTGAACACAGCCTCCCGGAAACCGGGGCTGAGATTTTTGTTCTTCTTTTTGACTGCATCCGAGAACTGCAACAAAGAACATAATGCCGATGATTATTTTTTTCATAGCACACTCCTGTATAGTCAGGGGAGTATCTCCGATTGCACTACTATTTTTCCGACTGCAACAACCGTCCTGTTGCTGCCGCACGCGGCGCTGTAAAATGGATAGAGACTATCCATCGTCGATGGTGTCCATTTTTCCCCGTCGGTCGAGAAATAAACCCGGCGGTGAGACTTAACAGACCGTTCCGGGGTTTCGAGGAAACCTGTAGTTATATACTGGTCAAGACAGTAAGTTATACTTTTTAAGTCGTTCTGCGTACCGGCGTAAACCCGTTTCCATTTAACGCCGTCCGGTGAAAGAAATACCGTCCCGCCATCGCCTACAGTCACATACCCTTTGGCTCCGAAGGCAATGCCTCTGAGCTGGGGCGGCGTATCACTCGGACCCATTTCCCTTTTCGTCCATTCGGAACCGTCGGGTGAAGTGATTATAACGCCATTATCTCCGACAGCCACAAAGCCATTGTCGCCAAATGCAACGGCAGTGAGATTGTCTGTTACACCCGACTTGACGCTGACCCATTTAGAGCCGTCTGCAGAAGAAACAATTGTCCCACTATTCCCGACAGCCACAAAAACCTTGTTGCCATATGCCGCTCCCTGGAGGCCCTCGATTGTACCTGACTTTGTCTCCTTCCATTGCAGCCCATCAGAAGATGTCAGTATGGTTCCCCTACGGCCTGCGGCAACAAAAAGTCCATTGCCGTAACAGACCCCGTTCAGTTCAGCTTCGGCATTCGAATGCCCCGTTTTCCAGACCATTCCGTCATTTGAAACACGTACGTCGCCTTTGCTTCCAACAGCCACGAAACGGCTGCTTGCAAAAGTCAGTCCCTTAAGGGTATTGGAATGGTTTGACACCACCTCTGTAAAATTCGAATTGTCCCGGGAAGTCAGAATTATTTTGTTTCCTACAAAAACAAAAATATTTTTGCCATGGGCAGCATATTCGAGCGATACCTTAGTGCCGGAACTGGTTGAAGACCATGCCAGGCCGTCCTTTGACATCAGAAGGGCGCCCTGGTCGCTCAGTGCCACGTAGTTACCGGAAGCATACATCATCCTGTTGACCCAAGTCGGGACGTTTCTCCTTACGAGGACCCAATTATCGCCGTCTTTGGAAGTCAGCGCAGAATCACGCCCGCAAACCGCCACGAATCCGGCATTGCCAAAAGCCAATGCTTTAATGGAAGCCGACGTTCCGACCGGTCGTTTCTGCAATGATGCCCCGTCGGATGAAACCAATAAAATCCCGTGATCGCCGCCGACGACATACTTGCCGTCTCCGAAGGCGATACTTCTCAGTCTCTCGGAGCTGTCAGCAGGGGCCGATGACCATGCGGTCCCATCCGCTGATTTAATGATTGTCCCATGATCGCCCACTGCAACAAAATAACCATCACCGCATACTACATCATATAAGGAAGACACAGGATTTGCATGTCTTGCAGTCCATTTTGTACCGTCGGAAGATGTCAGTATAGTGCCCTTGTCGCCCACGGCGACAAACAGCTCTTGACCGTAAGTCACAGCTCTCAGCACTTCATTTGTTCCCGACTGCACAGAGACCCATTCGCTGCCGTCGGTCGATGTTGCAATAGTACCATTTTCGCCGACCGTGACAAAAATATTATTGCCGAAGGCAGCTCCGGAAAAAGTCATCGCCACCCTTACCTGCCAGTTTTTTGGGACATCGGAAGCCGACGAATAAAACGGGCAGACAACTGACGAAATTATGACAAACAAAAAGGTCAATATGAATCCGGCTTTCTTGATTTCTGACGATTTCATGGCGGTATTATTCCTTTTGCGTATGTTGCGTATTGAAAGTTTAATATACA
>JADFXI010000094.1 GCA_015233655.1 Nitrospirota bacterium
TTAAGGGAACAGGCCAGGCCCCCTATTTCCCGCTCGGGTTGGGGTATATAGCCTCCGTTCTCAGAAATGACGGTTTTGAGGCAAAAATATATCATGCGGAAAACCCGCGCATGAAACAGGACGAAGTCATCCTGGATGCCCAGGCCGGTTTTGATTCAAGGTCGGTAAGTTACCGGAAATATATTGAGAGCATAAAGGACCCCGGCCATTATGTATGGCAAGAAGTAAAAGAGACCCTTCAGGCTTATAAGCCCGATGTGGTCGGCGTATCTCTTCTGTCGGTCGAGACAGCTTCAGCGCAGAAAGTAAGCGCGATCTGCAGAGAGTACAGCACTAAGTGCCTTGTTGTATGGGGCGGCCTGCATCCGACCTTCCTGCCGTCGGAATGTCTCGAAAACAGGGAGGTCGATTTTGTCATACGGGGAGAAGGCGAATACGCCATGCTTGAACTCTGCCGCTCTTTGCGAAAAGGGGGCGAACTGTCCGGCGTTCCAGGTCTTTCATACCGGAAGAACGGTCAAGTGACCCATAACGATACCGAGAGGGCCATAGAAAATATCGACGACATCCCCTTCCCTGCCCGCGATAGCGTCCTGTATCCTGATTCCTTTGACCACAAGTCATTCGGCAGCATGATCATTTCGAGAGGCTGCCCATTTCGCTGTTCATTTTGTTCATCAAGGAATTTCTGGGACAGCAAGGTGCGCTTCAGATCTCCGGGGAATATTATCGTGTTGAATCCCTTTTTGTCTCTGACCATAAATACAGGCAGAACAGCGCATCCGGTGCGGACGGCTATTTCCAGCGCCCCTGTCGAAAACAAGGCCTTCCGTCCCAGGAAGTCCACTTCGATCCTTTCTTTGCCTCCACCGCCGTCAATCGCTATGCCGAGTATCTCGTTCCTTTTGAGGCATAAGAGGGCATCCTTCAGGGAGCCGAATATGTTTATATGTTTGACCGGCAGGGACAATTCATGTTCCCACCTTATGGACAACGCCTTTTTTTCTATCATACTGAATTTTTTATGGGGCAGCTTTTCGACCCAGACCATCGGGGGAGCGCTCAGCTGGTTCATCGTATATCCCTTGTAGCCGATGGCAGGCATTATCATCTGATTGGCCCCAAAATGAGAAAACAACAACATAACCCCTTTACCTTTGGACAGTGCGGTATCAAGGTGCTCAAGCCCCCTGTACTTTATGACCGACGCGATATTGGCCGAATTCAGCCTGGGAAAGATCAGGACTTCCAATTCGGTCTGTAATTTATTTATGAAAGTGTTTTGAATTGTTTTGTCGGGATCAAGGCCCGGTAAAGAGCCGCTGAAATTTCTTTCGAGTTCCTGCCTGAAAAGGCGCTTTTTCCCTGCAAAAAAATGAGACAAAATAATCCCCGATACTTTTCCTATGCCATAGAGATAACGGAATGAAAGTGTTTGGGCAAAGGTCCTGAACGGATACCAGTAAAGCCACTGTAAGATGGTTTTTAACATGCCTGATTAATTCACTTTTACCAGGACTTTACCGTCCGTTCTCTTTTTTGAAGTTTCAAAAGCAGACATAATTCCGGAGAAAGGGAAAATCGATGTGATCATCTCTTCCAAACTGCCAAGCCTCCCGCCATGAAGCAATCTGATGATGTTGGGGAATATGCCGTACCCCGAGTGCCCTCTTGAGCCGACAAAGCTGTGGGCCCCGGAAACCATCTTGTTCAGCTGCACAGTTGCGAGCGAATCGGCCCTTCCGAGATATATTACCTTGGATCTGTTTGAATAAACGCTCTCGATAAGAGGGATGGTACGGCGCGCAGCTCCAGTGGCCTCTATCTGTAGATCAGCACCCCATCCGTTTGTAAGCTCTGTAATCAGCTTTCCCAGGTCAGGGGTCTTGTCAGGGTTGAAGACATGATCAGCCCCCATCTTTTTTGCTATCTCAAGCCGCTCATCAACTATGTCGAGGGCTATTATCTTTCCTGCTCCGGCAGTCTTCAGGAGGGCCACGGCGCCCAGCCCTATCGGGCCGGCACCATATACGACAGCCGATGCCCCCGGCAAGAAGCCTCCGCCGGAAACAAAAATGCCGTTGTAAGCACATCCTACAGGTTCTATCAGGGTGCCTAGGTTATAAACCTTGTCTGTCTCAAATTTTTCGAGCAGGTCTGTCAGGTTCCAGCAATATTTCGCTTTGACAGCCATGTATTCGGCAAATGCACCGTCAGAAGTAAGTCCCATGAGTTCTATGTTTTCGCACTGATTGAGCATGCCGTGGCGGCAAGGCAGACATTTGCCGCACCAGAGAATGCTCTCTCCCGTAATAATGTCCCCTTTCCCGAAATCAGTAACGTGTTTTCCCACTTCAACCACATCACCCGAATACTCGTGGCCCAATACGCATGGAAGTTTGACAGGACCCGAAAAGAGGACATACCCTTCAACGTCAGTCTCGCAAAGGTGTGTATCAGACCCGCAGATACCGCAGGCCCTGACTTTTACAAGTATCTCATCATCTTTTAGATCAGGATAAGGAACGTCTTTAATTTCAAGACGTGGAACGCGCCATGCCAGTGACCCTGAATCGGCCCATCTATCCTCCCTTTTTCCGCCTCCTGAACAGCATCCGTTTTTCGGCGCCCACTCCGCATCGGCGATTAACGCTTTGATAATTCCTCCATATGCAGCTCTTTCTTATTGCATTTCCCGCTCCCGGTCTTCGGCAGACATTCCCTGAATTCCACTATGCGCGGCAATTTGTAATTCGGCAATTTCTCCCTGCAAAAATCGACGACTTCTTTTGTGCTTAAGACTTTACCGTTTGCAGGGACTATTATTGCCTTCGGCACTTCCCCTCTCAATCTGTCTGTAGAAGAAATTACCGCCACTTCTCTTATATCGGGGTGTTCCATAAGGACCCTCTCTATCTCCATCGGATAGACCTTAAGGCCCGTGACCTTCATCATGCCGGACTTCCTGTCGACGAAAAACAGATTGCCGCAATCGTCCATTTTTGCAAGGTCGCCGCTGTAATACCATCCTCCCCTGAAACAATTGTTCGTGTTTTCCCGGTCCTCAAAATAACCTTTAACGACCGCAGGGCTTCTGAAAATCATCTCTCCTGTTTCACCGGTATCGACTTCCCTGTTTTCTTCGTCTACGAGTTTGACTTCATACCCTGGGCAGGGCCTGCCTATGGAATCGCGAACGATTTCCTCGCCGGGTCTGTTGGCAATGGCTATGCCGGTCGTTTCGGTGCTGCCCCAGACAGGCAGAACGGGTACGCCGATTTTCTTGCGAAACCTGTCAATGAGGTCCGTGTTTGTATGCATGCCGCCGCTCTCGGCGATCTTAAGAGAGCTTAAGTCATAATGCCGGTCCTCAACAGTCTCGAGGAGTTTTTCGTACATGGGCGCAATCCCCATCATGCATGTCACGCCATGTGAAGCTATTGCTTCGGCAAGCGATTTTGGGAATATAGTTTCGAGCAGTACCATGGACCCGCCCAAATAAAGGGGCCTTGCCAACAATTCGTGAGGATGGGCCTGAGGCGCAAACATGCAAATATGTATATCTTCACTCGTCAATTCCAATGCGTCTGAGGCGGCATAAGTATTCCAATATATATTTGAATGTGTGGTGATCGCGCATTTCGGATTTCCGGAAGAGCCGGATGTGTAATTCAGATAGACGACATCTTCGTCATTTATCTCAAGGGACGGACCGGCTGAACTGTAATTGCGGAGGACCTCCGTCCATGAAAGCTCGTCAACCCTTCCGTCGCCGTCAACCGCTATTATCAGTGCTTTGGCCGCAGGAGGCAAGGCCTGACGCGCCAGTTCCAAATAATGTTTGTGGACTATGACACACTTGGGAGAAGTCTGAGACATCGCGGCCCTTACCCCACTCTCCAGGAGGTCGAAATTAATCGGCACTGCAACGGCATTGGCTTTTGCAATACCGAGAAACGCTGCTATGAGTTCAGGGACCCTCGGGAGCATCAGCCCGATTCTGTCGCCCCTGACTACTCCTGCTTCTATCAAGGCATTAGCTACCCTGTTTGCCGTGCTGTCCAGTTCACTGTAACTTATCCTGTCGCTATGGAAAAATATGGCCGCCTTATCAGGCGTAAGCCTGGCATTTCTCTCAAGCATTTTTACCAGAGTCATAAGTGTCCCTCTTAAGCGGCCCTTAATAGGCCCCGACCTTTTTCATTACTACGGTGATTGTTTTAAACAATATTTTCAGGTCCAGCAGGAAAGACTGGTTTTTCACATAGTAAGTATCATATTTTATCCAGTCGTGAAAGGGTGATTCGCTCCGGCCCTCCACCTGCCATAGTCCTGTTATGCCGGGCTTCACTCTCAGTCTGGTGTCACGCCATGTAGAGCTGAATTTCATCTCCTCCGTTATCAACGGCCTCGGTCCGACCAGACTCATTTCGCCTTTCAACACATTAAAAAGCTGCGGCATTTCATCGAGGCTGGTCTCCCTCAGAATTCTGCCGACGCTTGTGACTCTGGGGTCTCTGGACATCTTGAACATAGGGCCGTCCATCTCATTCTTAGAGAGCAGTTCTTTGTGGATGTTCTCAGCATTTTCGACCATGGTCCTGAATTTTATCATGCCGAACAGCTTTCCATGCAGGCCGCACCTTTTCTGAATAAAAAATACAGGCCCTTTGGAGTTTGATTTAACAAGCACGGCTATAATCACAAAAAACGGAAGAAGCAGCAATATGCTCGTCAGAGATATAACCACATCCAAGGCCCTTTTAGTAAAGGCATATAAAAATTTACCGATAACATGCCTTGATAATATTGCAGGGAGGTCGACCGCTCTTTTCATGCTGTAATTAACAGGCATAAGGTTTTCAGCCTGAGGCCCCAGTCCATTCAGGACAACCATATTTTTTATATGATGACGACTGCGAATACTCTTGTCGTTTCCTATTACCGAGAATTCCACTTTTGAGCCTGCGGGTAATGCTATTGAATCCCAGAGTATGCTTTCATGGACGAGAACGTCTTCGGACAGATAACAATCGTTTCCTATTACCGCCGGCCCGACAATATGAGCGTTTCTGTCCACAGTGCAGCCGTCTCCCAGGATAACAGGGCCGAACAACCAGGCATGAGGAGAAACGGTCGTGCCGCGGCCGATCCATACGCCATCAGCAACTTCTTCCTTGTCCCCGAGGTATCTCGCATAACTGTTTCCGGCAAGCACTTCCATATTCGTCGAAACATAGTCGCTCGTGTTTCTGACACAGCGATGATACCCTGAAATCTCGCCTGCGAATACGTTTCTGGACTCTTTCAGAAGTAAGGGAATGAGCTGTTCTTTTATGTCCATATACCTGTTCCCGTCGATATAATTCAGGACCTCCGGGTCAAATATATAAAGCCCGCATGCTTTCCATCGCGATTTATTGAAGGAGGAATAATCCAGCCGGAAGTCGCTTATCCTGCCATCCTCCGAGACGAGGTATTCTTCATCAAAAGCATTGTTTCCAAGTCTTGATAATCCGACCGTAGCCAATGAATTCCTCCTGAAGTGGTCCCTCACAAGGACTTCCAGGTTGATGTCGCCGATAAAGAGATTGCTGCAGATGACCAGGAACGGCTCATTTTGAATAAACGACTCCACGTCTTTTATAACACCTGCAGACCCCCTGTGTTTATCCTCGACATGTTCGTAATAGTTGGCGCCGTTTCCCTCCAGGAGCCGATTAGGCATTTCATCATTGGGACTTAATGAAAGCGCTATTTCTCTTATACCGTTCCTTTTCAGGTAATCAAGAGTAAAGCCCATAAGCGGTTCATTGAGGACCGGAAGCAGCCATGGCGTGTAATATTTAGACATTGCAGCCAGCGAAGCATCCACACCGCCGGCAATAATAATGGCTTTTTTGATTCCACAGCATGTATTTGTTGCATTGTTCTTCATGATGTTAAATGAAAAAACGGCGGCTAGTTGCTATATAACGCATATTAGCACATGTAGTGGTAACAGTAAAGGCACTTACCGGCATCTGAACAACGCCTTGCCTGCCCGCAGGTCCCGACACCGGTGACTGCGTACCGTATCCAAAATTTCTTGTGACCATGTCTAACAGCCTTATATTCTCAGCCATTCAAGTATTCCTCCCTTTATCAGAGGGCCTTTTGAGTTCACCGGCGATCGGCAGAAAGCCGGACAAAACCTTCCCAAAACACCTATGCAACATATGTGCCCAAAAAATGGCCATTGATAAGTTTGGTAAATATTCAGTATTCCCTTAACGAATGGTATATATTACAATGTCAAGCTGGACAAAAATCCAACTGAACCAACTCATGCACCTAAATGGAGTCTACTACACAAATGATTGTAATGCACGGTACTTTTCACCACAGGCACAGGTAATATTCACTTTTTCGGCAATTTGCATTATGGCGTAAATGAGCGGAAAAATTTTATAATGTAACGCATGACCTGCTGGAGCAAAGTTATGGAGAAAGCAATATATGATAACAGATAAACGCATTGGGGTACTGGCTGGAGGCACATCCGCCGAAAGGGAGGTTTCTCTCAAGAGCGGCAGTGCCGTCTATAAGGCGCTGTCGGGTCTGGGCTATGATGCTGTCTTTATTGATGTGTCTGATGGAGTATGTGAAAAGCTCAGGCAGGAGGGCATAGACATAGCTTTTATCGTGCTCCATGGCGGACATGGTGAAAACGGGGCCATCCAGGGCCTGCTTGAAGTCATGGGCATACCTTATACAGGCTCAGGTATTCTCGCCTCGGCGCTTGCTATGGACAAAGAGGCTGCAAAGATGGTATTTCTGCATCATGACATCCCTGTTGCTCCATACATTGTGGTCCGGAAGAAGGATGTGTGCGGCCACGACAGAATTAATAGTCAAATGGTCACGGCCCTGGCAGACTTCCCGCTGCCGTGGGTAGTCAAGCCGGCAACTGAAGGGTCCAGCATAGGGGTTAATATAGTGAGGGAAGAGGGCGACATTGCAGATGCTTTAAAGGAGGCATTTGCGTATGGAGACAGGGTGCTTGTAGAAGAATTTATAAAGGGAAAAGAGGTGCAGATAGCTATACTTGATAATAGGTCTCTGGGCGGCGTCGAAGTCAGACCGTTGCGGGAATTTTATGATTTTGAGGCCAAGTATACACCCGGGCTGACTAATTACATACTGCCGCCTGAGATAAGTGAGCTGACATATGATGTCCTTAAGGCCCTGGCGCTCAGGGCCCATACGGTGCTTGGCTGCAGGGGAGCGACCCGGGTGGATTTTATCGTTGATGAGTCAAATAATCCCTTTCTGCTCGAGGTAAATACGATCCCCGGAATGACGGAAACGAGCCTGTTGCCCAAGATAGCCCGGTCTGCGAAAATCGAGTTTCCGGACCTCATTGAGAAAATACTCGCATCAGCAATCCATGGGGAAATATAGTGCCGGTGCAGGATTGAGTGTTAGCCGCTGATGTCGGACATCATAGCCGCCGCAGGAGCTAAAACTGACACCTTTATCGGACAGAGGTTGAATGGGAACAAGGAACATCAGGACGCTGCAGAGGAGAAAAGAAAAGAAGCAATTCCTATATAAGCTTGTCCCTCCGCTGGCGGCCGTTGCTTTGTGCCTGGTTGCTTTATTTCTTATCAAACATCTGCTGCTTGTCAGAGAAATTGTATTTACGGGAAACCGGCATCTCAAGAATGACGAACTGGGCGCGACATTGGGGGCCAGAAAGAACAGCGAGCTTTTTGGCGTGTCCGGCAGGGACCTTTACCTGAAACTAAGGAAGTCTCCGTGGATAAAGGATGCGATTGTCAGGCGAGAGTTGTCCGGCAGGGTCATTGTCAAAGTAACGGAGCGTGTGCCGGTTGCCTTGCTGATGCTGGAAGACAGGCCTTACTTGATAGATAACGAGGGCTATTTGCTCGAGCAGATGAAAGAAGGGACCATCCTTCTCCTGCCGGTCATAAAAGGCATCGACCCTGTGAGAGACAAAGCAACCTATGCCGAGGCAGTAAAGTTTGTCGGGGTGCTTCATGACAGAAGAGTGGTATCATATCAGGGTGATGTAGAAATTTCCGGCCAGAGGCCCGAAGATATTACGCTGAAAGTTGATAATATAATTATAAAGGTCGGGATGGATGATTTTGAGAAGAAACTGGAGAGGCTTGAATTTGTCAGGGATGAAATACACAAGAGGAACATGACGGTGGAATATATAGATCTCAGGTTTGCAAACAAGATAGTCGTAAGGCCTGCCCACCAAGAGGCCCAGGTCGACGAGACGCTAGAGGTAGTTAATGACAATGGAAAGAAGAAAAAGGACTAACGGCAGCAATATCATAGTAGGTCTCGATGTCGGCACTACGAAGATATGCGCTATTATGGGTGAAGCGGGCGAAGCCGGCATCGGCGTGCTGGCGGTCAGCAGCCACCCTTCAAGCGGACTGAAAAAAGGTGTTGTGATCGATATTGAAGTGACTGCCAATTCAATAAAGAAGTCAGTTGCCGATATAGAGGAAGAGACAGGCTCCAGCGTGCGGGAGGTATATGTAGGCATAGCCGGCAGCCACATAAAGAGTTTCAGCAGTTACGGCGCAGTCGGCATCAAAGGGAAAGAAGTGACCCATGATGATGTGGAGCGGGCCATAGAATCAGCCAGCGCGGTATATGTTCCTCTCGACAGGGAAATACTCCATGTGCTTCCGACTGATTTTATCCTTGACGGTCAGGACGGCATCAAAGATCCGGTTGGCATGGCCGGTGTCAGGCTCGAAGTAAAGGTATATATTGTTACAGGAGCGGTTACGTCGGTGCAGAACCTTCTCAAATGCTGCGAGCGGGCTGGGCTTGAGGTCGTTGATATTGTGCTGCAGCCACTGGCGTCGGCTGAGGCTACGCTCACGTCCTACGAGCGGGACATGGGGGTAGTGCTCGTGGACATCGGAGGAGGCACGACCGATATAGCCCTATACAAAGACGGCTGGCTGCGGCATACGGCGGTCCTCGGCGTAGGAGGCAATCATTTTACCAATGATATCTCTGTGGGGCTGAGAGTGCCGTTTCCTGAAGCCGAGAGAATAAAAAAGAAATTTGGGGCTGCGGCATCTTATGCCTCTTCTACGGATACGAACGATACGACTGACGTTGATGTCGTTGCAATTGACGGCCAGGTGAGGTCTATCCCGAGGAAATATATATCCGAGATCCTCCAGCCCAGGAGTGAAGAACTCCTCGATCTTATCAGGCAGGAGATTCAGGCGTTCCAGGGCGGAGGTTTCGCTGTTTCGGGGGTCATACTGACGGGGGGTTCCTCTATGCTTTCAGGCTTTGACAGGATGGCTGAGGCTATTTTGTCGCTGCCGGTCAGAATAGGATACCCGGTCCGGGCTGACCACGATGACCGGGGACGTTCCGGCGCGGCTGTCACCATTCAGGGTATGAAGGGAGAATTCAACAGCCCTATCTACGCTACAGGAATAGGGCTTGTAATTTATGGCGCGGGATCTTTTCTGCCGGACGAGGGGTTTATGTCGTCGTCCAACGTGTTCAACAGGGTTGTCGCCAAAATGGCCGGATGGTTCAAGAAAATAGTAGGGAAATAAATTAGGGGGGCTTTTATGTTTCAGTTGGATGAGGTAAGCAGGCTGGTCGCAAAAATAAAGGTTGTCGGTGTCGGCGGAGGCGGCGGTAACGCCATAAACAGCATGGTCGCCGCCGACATATTCGGGATAGAATTCATTGCCGTCAATACGGACAGGCAGCATCTGGAAGCATCATTGGCCCCCGCCAAAGTGCAAATAGGGGAGTCGCTGACAAAGGGACTTGGAGCAGGGTCGAACCCTGCTATAGGCCGGCAGGCGGCCCTCGATGACAAAGATTCACTGATGAGTGTAATTGAAGGTGCGGACATGATATTTATAACTGCCGGCATGGGAGGAGGCACCGGCACCGGCGCGGCGCCGGTTATTGCCAATCTTGCGCGGGAGCGGGGCATCCTAACGGTAGGCGTTGTAACCAGGCCTTTTTATTACGAGGGCAGAAAGCGCGCCATTAACGGCGAAGATGGCATCAGAGAGCTGAAGAAATGCGTTGATACACTCATTGTTATTCCCAATGACCGCATACATCTTGTGGTGGAGAAAGGCACGCCCCTGCTGAAATCTTTTTCGATCGCCAACGATGTGCTGAGACAGGCGATACAGGGTATCTCTGATTTAATACTTGTTCCAGGTCTTATCAACCTCGATTTCGCCGATGTAAAGGCGGTAATGGAAAATTCCGGCAGGGCGGTGATCGGTATGGGCACTTGCCAAGGCGAGAGAGGGGCTTTCGAGGCCTCAAAAAAGGCAATATCAAATCCCCTCCTTGAAGAATCATCTATCGAGGGCGCCAAGGGCATTCTTATAAACATCACGGGCGGCCTCACGATGTCGCTCGACTCGGTCCAGGAGGCCGCATCCCTGATCCATGATTCCGCGCATGATGAGGCCAACATAATTCTCGGCGCGGTAATTAATCCTGAGATGGAGGAGGAAGTGCGGGTGACCGTCATTGCTACCGGTCTCGAGGACCGGGTCGAAAAAGCCGAGTTGCCGCAGATCAGGAAGTGGACGCCTAAGAAAGAGCCTGTCAGCCTGAAAGGCTCCGAGCGTATATTATCGAAGAGCATCGGCGTGCCTTCAAAAGAATATACGATGCAATATGACAAGCCGAAAGAGCCGGAAGTACCAACCCCAAAGCCGGAAGCAGACATTCAGGCAGACCCTGTAAATGAAGCCGTTGAGCAGCCTGACGCAACAAACAACTCCATGTTTTCCGGCGATGATATTTTCGATATTCCCACATTTTTGAGGAAGAAAGTCTAATCGTGCCTGCCACTGTGAATGGCTTTTGACATGAAGCGCAGTCTTGTTGAAAAAGCCGATTCATTGCTTTCCGTAGAACAGGGAACTGTTTTTAAGGACCCGGGCGGAAGGATATCCATCTGCCTTATCTACCCGAATACATACAGGGTGGGAATGGCCAATCTCGGTTTTCAGGGCATTTATGGCCTGCTCAACAAGAGAGACGATGTGGTCTGCGAGCGGGCGTTTCTTCCCGACGAAGAGGATGCCGCCTCGCTTCAAAGGACCGGAACTCCACTTTTTTCCCTTGAGTCGAAGAGACCCGTTGGAGCATTCGACATAGCCGCTTTTTCCATTCCTTTCGAAAATGATTACCCTAATATACTAAGGGTGCTTGAATTGGCAAAGATTCCGTTCCGCTCTTCAGCGCGCGACAGCTTCCAGCCGCTCCTGATAGCCGGGGGTGTTTGCCCCTCTTTTAACCCCGAACCTGTCGCGCCCGTTTTCGATGTGATGTTCATAGGAGAAGCCGAGGAGTCTCTAGTTGAGTTTCTCGAAATATACAAAGCGGCGATGGAAACAGGACGGGTCAAGGAGTCCGTAAAAAAAACGGCAATTTGTATTGAGGGCGTTTATGTTCCGGAGTTTTACACCTTGAAATATAATAGTGACGGCACGCCGGCTGAAAGAATTCCGCTGCAGGGAGCGCCTGCGATAATAAAGAGACGTTACCTGCATGAACTATCATCAGAGTCAGCCACCACCTCCATTGTAAGTGCGGAGTCCGAATTTTCCAATATGTATCTTATCGAGGCCATGCGCGGCTGTCCCTGGAGTTGCAGGTTTTGTCTCGTCGGGCATATGTACCGTCCGCTGAGAAGGAAG
>JADFXI010000095.1 GCA_015233655.1 Nitrospirota bacterium
GACGCTCAGGGTCCCGATTATCTTGTCTCCGGGCTTAGGTACCGTGGAGAAGGCGATTGCCGGGAGGCAGTCAAGAGTTATCAGATGGCCCAAAAGCTTGCGCAGTTCAAAGAAGACTGGCTCTATCATCTCGCAGTTGCGGACTGTTTCGTGGCCCTCAAGCAGCTGGACGATGCAATAGATTCATACACAAAGGTGCTGGAAGCAACGTCCAACAGGACTTTGCAGGGGGACATGTACAGAGGAAGGGCCTTTGCTTATTATTTAAAAGCGGTCAGTCCTGACGCCATTGATCCGAAGATCCTGGCTTTAGCCAGAAAAGACCTCGACAGCGCCATGGATCTCGGCGCCGACGTGTCTGACCTAAGGAAGAACATGAAAGACGATATCGACACCAAGCGTGCGAAATCGGACATCGAGCAAGGCACAATTGTCACAGGTCAGCCCGTGACCATCATTGAAAGTCAGGACAGGATGGTTGTCGGAGACGGCGAATACTTGCTTTACATTACAGGTGATACAAAAATAACGGACAGAAAAGGCATGGCTGTTCCGGCCTCCGATATAAAACCGGGCGACCTCATTGACTTTTCATATACGGCGTCATACCGCAATAAAGCTGATGGGATGGTCCACCTTTCTGCAAAGACCATAACCATGCAGCGTGAAGTCGCTGTTAAACCGGCTTCTGCGGAAACAAAGGAAAAACCGGCCGCCCCGGATGCCGCAGAAATGCTTATTCTGTCAAAAATCAACATGCTGGCCGATGAAGTAAAAGAACTCCGTGAAAAACTGCTGGCCCCCGCAAAACAGGCGGCGAAACCAAAGGCGAAGAAGAAGTCGCGCAAAAAAAGCCTTCCGGGGAAAAAGGCTCAGCCCGTAATAAACGAATTGCAAGGAGAGATTAAATAGTCATGACTGCGAAGAAAATGGAATTTAAGACTGAAGTTAAGCAACTCCTCGATCTAATGATCCATTCGTTGTACTCGCATAAGGAGATTTTTCTGAGGGAACTTATATCAAATGCGTCCGATGCCATTGATAAGGCCAAGTATGAGTCCCTTACCGACAGCGCTCTAATGGAGGGCACAGGGGACTGGAAAATCAAGATTACGGCCGACAAAGGCGCGGGCACTTTGACTGTAAGCGATAACGGGATCGGCATGACAAAGGAAGAGACAGTCGAGTCCCTGGGCACCATCGCACACTCCGGGACCAAGGAATTCCTCAAGGCGCTTCAGCAAAGAGACGTCAAGGACAACCCCGAGTTGATAGGCCAGTTCGGCGTGGGCTTTTACGCGTCCTTCATGGTCGCCGATAGAGTGACTGTTATAACTCGCAGGGCCGGCGAAGAAAGCTCCAGGGGAGTCAGGTGGGAATCAACGGCAGACGGCTCTTTCACCGTTGAAGATACCGTGAAAGAGCATAAAGGCACGGACGTCATTCTTCACCTGAAGGAAGATGAGAAGAAGTATCTTGAAGCATGGGAGATAAAAAACATAGTAAGAAAGTATTCTGATTACATAGAACATCCTGTTGTGATGGACATCGAGCGCGAAGTGGACTCCACCATTGAAAAAGGCAAGAAGGTCAAGGTGACCGAGGAAGAAACGCTTAATTCGAGGAAAGCGATCTGGCTAAAGAACAAATCGGAAATAACACAGGATGAGTACAACGAATTTTACCGGCACATCTCTCACGATTATGGTGATGCCTTGAAGACAATTCATTACAGGGCGGAAGGAACATCGGAATTCACGGCGCTTATTTACATACCTTCAAAGGCCCCGCTCAATATCTTTTACAAAGACTTCAAAATTGGTCCGACCCTGTATGTAAAAAGGGTACAGATCATGGACCATTGCGAGGAACTCATCCCTCTGTATTTGCGCTTCCTGAAGGGAGTAGTGGATTCCTCCGATCTCCCGCTGAATATCTCAAGAGAGATACTGCAGTCGAACAGGCAGGTGGAAATTATCAGGAAAAGCATAACATCCAAGTTACTCGATACTCTGAGCGACATGAAGGAGCGTGAATACGACACCTACCTTAATTTTTACGGCGAATTCGGAAAGATCTTGAAAGAGGGTATCCATCTGGAGTTCTCAAAGAAAGACCAGATCTCCGACCTGCTGCTCTTCCCCTCCACAAAGACCCAAAAGGGAGAACTCACAACGCTTCAGAAATATGTAGAGGGGATGAAAGAAGGACAGGAGGAAATTTATTATATCACCGGCATTTCCATCGATGAGGTGCTTTCTTCACCTTATCTGGAAGCGTTCAGGGAAAAGGATTACGAGGTGCTGATTATGCTCGATGAGGTCGATGACTTCATCATGGGTAATCTTCAATATAAAGACAAACACCTGAAGTCGGTTACGAAGGGCGATATCAAGCTGGACAAAGCTGACGAGTCGGACAGGAAAAAGGCAGAGACAAAGTATGAGAAAATACTCGGGTTCATCAGGGACTGTCTGAAGGACGATGTCAAGGATGTCCGCATGTCTTCGAGGCTGAAAGATTCAGTATGCTGCATGGTCGGAGAGGAAGGAGACATAGACGCCCATATGGAGCGGATGCTTAAGGCAATGGGACAGGAGGTGCCGACGCACAAGCGGGTCCTTGAGATCAACCCTTCTCATCCGGTAGTTGAGGCCATGCAAGCCATTTATGACAAGGACGGCAAGAACCCTATCCTCAGCGACTATGCCCGCCTGCTGTATGATCAGGCGGTTTTGCTCGAAGGGTCAAAGCTGAAAGATCCGGCTGCGTTTGCGAGGTCTATCGCAAAATTAATGGCTGATAATGCTCGGCACATTTGACGGTACTGTCGCATAAAGTCCTCACTCAAGACCCACTGTGCCTCGAATGGCGCAGGAGAAATTATTTGCCGATATGTGTAATATATTAGAACTTACTTTTCATCAGAACCACTCTAGGAGGAAGCAATGATTACCATTTATTATGACAAAGATGCCAAGCCTGAAATACTTAAAGGCAAAAAAATCGTGATTATGGGCTACGGTAGCCAGGGACACGCCCATGCAAACAACCTGAGGGACAGCGGAATGGATGTGACAATCGGGATCAGGAAAGGCGGCAGCTGGGACAAAGCCGCCGCAGCCGGCTTTACGGTAATGACACCGGCTGACGCGGCCAAGACGGCCGATGTCATCATGATTCTTATGCCTGACGAGTTTCAGGCCGATATTTACAAAAGCGAGATTGCGCCGAATATGAAAAAGGGTGTTTATATAGCCTTTGCGCACGGCTTTAATATCCATTTCGGACAGATAGTGCCCCCTGCCGATGCCAACGTTTTTATGGCGGCCCCAAAGGGGCCTGGTCACCTGGTCAGGTCTGAATATACAAAAGGCAGCGGCGTGCCCTGCCTTATAGCCATACACCAGGACCCTTCAGGCAATGCCAAAGATGTTGCGCTCGCCTACGCCTCGGGAATAGGCGGCGGAAGGGCCGGCATCATCGAGACCTCCTTCCAGGAAGAGACCGAAACCGACCTCTTCGGCGAACAGGCCGTCCTCTGCGGGGGCGTTTCCTCCCTTATCCAGGCTGGCTTTGAGACCCTTGTTGAAGCAGGATATGCCCCTGAAATGGCTTATTTCGAATGCCTGCACGAGGTCAAACTCATCGTTGATCTCATCTATGAAGGCGGTATCACGAATATGAGGTACTCCATAAGCAATACCGCCCAGTACGGCGACCTCACCAGGGGTCCCCGCATAATCACGGATGAGACAAAGAAGGAAATGAAGAAGATACTCGGCGAGATACAGGACGGTAAATTTGCCCGCGAGTGGCTGTTGGAGTGCAGGGTGAACAAGCCGGTATTCAATGCCCTGACCAGGAAGGGCGAAGAGCATCAGGTAGAGCAGGTGGGAGCAAAGCTGAGGGCCATGATGCCCTGGTTAAAGAAAAGCAAATTGGTGGACAGATCTAAAGCGTAATGCTGAAACTTGCGCGCGAAGGTTATCCTTTTATATCTATTGCGGCTGCGGTAACAGCAGCCGCATTTATTTTCGGCGGGGGATGGGCAGCCGCTCTTCCGCTGCTGCTCACGATATTCATTGTTTATTTTTTCAGGGACCCGGAGCGCAATACCCCGCCAGGCGACAATTTGTATATATCACCTGCAGACGGGCGGATACTGCAGATTCAGACCGTCACCGAAGAGAAATACCTGAAAGGCAGGGCCGTCGAGGTAAGCATCTTTATGTCGCCTCTCAATGTGCACGTCAACAGGGCGCCTTGCGCCGGTGTGGTCGAATCTGTCGTTTACACTCCTGGAGCGTTCATATCGGCCTTTAAACCTGAAGCGTCCATCCGCAACGAAAACATCGCAATGCTTCTTAAGGGAAAGGATGCAAGCGTACTGGTCCGCCAGGTGGCAGGCGCTGTCGCACGTCGTGTCGTATGTCGTGTCAGCCCGGGCGTTGCGCTTAGACAGGGCGAGCGTTATGGTATTATAAAATTCAGTTCTCGGCTGGACGTCTATCTGCCCGAAGACACTGCTATTACAGTAAGTATCGGCGATACGGTCAGGGCGGGTGAAACTATTATAGGAAAACGGAGCATATGACGGCACAAGAAACCTGTATACCGGACAAAAAACCGAGGAAGGGTGTCTACCTCCTTCCGAATAGTCTCACCCTTTGCGGTATGTTCAGCGGTTTCTTCGCTATCATGTCTGCAATCAACGGAAACTTCATTTATGCGGCCTGGGCCATAGTCATAGCGAATATTTTTGACGGGCTCGATGGGTGGGTCGCCCGTCTGACCAATACCTCATCACGCTTCGGCATCGAGCTGGATTCTCTATCCGATCTTGTGGCATTCGGTGTCGCCCCTTCCATCATGATGTACAAATGGGCGCTCGGCCCTTTTGGCAGGTTCGGATGGGCCGCTGCTTTCCTGTTTGTAGCATGCGGGGCCTTGAGGCTGGCCCGCTTTAATGTTCAAACAGGGACACCGGGTTCGAAATCTTTCAAGGGTATGCCTATACCCGGCGCCGCCACTATTTTGTCATCGATTATCATCTTCTATTACGAGTTTTGGGAAGGACTGCCCCCGAAACATGTTTTTTTCCCCGCAATAACCATAGTCCTCTCTCTGCTGATGGTCAGCACTCTCAAGTACCACGGGCTCAAGGAACTCGATTTCAGAGAGAAAAAACCGTTCAGGTTCCTGGTAATTTTTGTTTTGATCCTTTTCGCCCTTCTTGTTCATCCGCCTACTGCGATATTTATTTTTGCGATGTCGTACCTTATCTGGGGTATAGTAGAAAACACAAATATCCTTATACGGCGCAGGCGAATGAAGATGTCGGCGCAGTCCGAAATTACCCCCGAACAGCAGGACAATACGCATGAGAACCATTAAGATATTTGATACGACACTCAGGGACGGCGAACAATCGCCCGGCGCTTCCATGAATGTCGAGGAAAAGCTCCAGGTAGCGCGGCAGCTGGTGAGGCTGGGCGTCGACATTATTGAAGCCGGCTTTCCAATCGCATCGCCCGGCGATTTTGAAGCGGTGCAGAGGATTGCCTCAGAGGTGCAGGGGGCGACCATTGCCGGGCTTGCGAGGGCCAAAGAACAGGACATCAGAAGAGCGTGGGAGGCATTGAAAGACGCGCCTCAGCGCCGTATACATACGTTCCATTCCACATCCGACATACATTTGAAATACCAATTCAGGGTGAGCCGTGAAGAGGCCCTAAAGAGATCGGTCGAGATGGTAGCGTTCGCAAAAAGCCTTGTTGACGACATTGAATTCTCCCCTATGGATGCCACGAGAACAGACCCCGATTACCTCATTGAAGTCGTAGAGGCCGTTATAGATGCCGGGGCGTCCACCGTAAATATACCTGATACTGTCGGCTACACTACTCCAAACGAATTCGGCAGCCTCATAAAGACGATTAAAGAGAGGATTGGCGAGAAAGCGGTAATCTCTGTACACTGTCATAACGATCTGGGGCTCTCTGTGGCAAACTCGCTTGCGGCGATTATAAACGGTGCGGGGCAGGTTGAATGTACTGTAAACGGCATAGGGGAGCGCGCAGGCAACTGCTCCATGGAAGAGGTCGTCATGAATCTTGCGACCCGCAAAGACTTCTACAAGGCTTCGACCAATATTAATACAAAAGAGATAATACGCACCAGCAGACTCGTCACAAGGATCACCGGAATACCTGTGCAGCCCAATAAGGCAGTAGTTGGGGCCAATGCCTTCGCCCATGAATCAGGCATTCACCAAGACGGTCTTCTCAAAGAGAAGATGACTTACGAAATTATCAGGCCGGAAGATGTCGGCCTCAAGAGCACCGAGTTGGTCCTCGGCAAACATTCGGGTAGACATGCGTTTAAAACACGGCTGATTGAGCTGGGGTATGAACTCACAGACGAAGAAGTCGAGACCGCCTTCAATAAGTTCAAGCACCTGGCCGACCAGAAGAAAAATATTTTCGATGAGGACATAGAGGCCCTCGTCTCTGAAGAGGTGTCCAGAATACCAGAGATATACAGCCTCGTTGAACTCTCTATATCGAGCGGGACCAATGTCAGCCCGACGGCTTCGCTGAAAATGAAAATCAACGGCGCTGTCGTCGAGACAAAGGAACATGGCGACGGTCCTGTGGATGCCGCCTATAGGGCAATTACTTCCCTGACGAAGACCAAGAGCAATTTGCTGAAGTTCGATGTAAAAGGCATCACGGGCGGGACCGACGCGCTCGGCGAAGTCGTTGTATCGCTCGAAGAGGACGGCAAAACAGCCCGCGGCAACGGCGCCGACACCGATATTATAGTCGCCGCCGCCAAAGCGTATATCACCGCGCTGAACAAACTGGCCCTGAGAAAAAAACAGGCCTGACCATCCATTGACTTTTTAATCGAAGATCCGTTATTTTGAACTCATGAGGGCAAGCCCTCAGTTGCGGTACTTAACCATGAGGCCTGAGATTCAGTGGAATTTCAGGCCCGCTTTTTTTAGACAGATGTTCTGAATCCCTGCATCATCAGATTCCCCCCTTGCATTAAAGGCGCCATTTCTGTTACAAATATCTAACCTGCAGCCAGAAAGGAGAAAATAATGAAGCCGGTTTTCATCATCACAGCAATGCTCACTTTAGTAACAGCCGGGGTTGCCCTGGCAGTAGAAGAGACAATCACTTTACCCGCAAGCAACGGCAACGTCATATTTCACCACAAAGAGCACGAGAACAGGTTGAAAGATTGCACGATCTGCCACGTTAAAGGCCCCGGCAAGATAGAGGGGTTCAACAAGGAGTGGGCCCACAAGAAATGCGTGGGGTGCCACTGGAAAGATAAGATCAGCCCGACAAAGTGCACCGACTGCCACAAAAAGAAATAGCAAAAGTTTTTTCATGTTTCGCCGATAAATTAGGTAGACGCCTTCACCGTTTGCGGATGTAATCCAATATCAGACCAAAACGGCAGGGCTAACGCATAGATGTTTTTGATACGCGTGCGCCCTGCCTTCAGGACATAAGCTCGCCTTGCGTGTAAAGCTTAATTCAATTCAACAAGCCACTTCCATTTCCTGCGCTTATATGTAAGAATAATGTGTGTAATTCGGAGGAAGTGATGGCACACCAGATCAGCTTAAAAATATACTATGAGGATACTGATGCCGCGGGCATTGTCTACTACGGCAATTTTCTCAGGTACCTTGAGAGGGCGCGCACCGAGTTTCTTCTGGATCGGGGCATAAGTATTGCGGAACTGCACTATCAGGGGCTTTTTTTTCCTGTCATCCATGTGGATATACATTACAGGAAAGCCGTAAAATTGGGTGAGACCATTGACATCACTACTGAAATAGCTGAAATGAAAAATGCATCCGTCGTTTTGAAAAGCCACGTTCTCAGGCACGGCACCGTTCTGGCTGAGGCCCATGTGACCTTTGCCTGCATTGGAAGAGATGGAAAACCGAGACGGCTGCCCGAGGAATTGCGGAAGCTAAGACAATAACGGTCTAAAAAATTGGTCCGGATGTAGTATAGTATTGCAGGCAATGAAAGTTTTGATCGCAGACATATCGGCTGAGACAATAAATGTCCTGGGGCAGATACTTCAGAACCAGGGATACGAGTGCTGTTTCACAGACAGCAGCGGCGACATCATCGAACAAGTCTATCGCGAATTTCCTGATGTTATTTTCCTCACTGTCCATATTGACGCGCGGCACAGTCTAAAAGTACTGGAGAAGCTGAAGGCGGCGCCATCCACGAGGGAGATACCCGTCATTCTTATCGGCAGTACGCGGGCGCGCAAGACCCTGACCAGAGGGTTCCAACTCGGCGCATATGATTATATATCGCAGCCGTATTTCAAAGAAGAAGTGCTTGCGCGACTCAGGAACATCATCTATGTAAGGAACAAGACAAAAGAAATCGAGTACATGATGGACAGGGACAGTCTGACCGGTCTTTATAATCGCAGCTTCTTCATGTCCAGGCTGATTGAAGAGCTGTCGTGGGCCATGAGCTATAATGAGCCCCTTTCACTCGTGATGCTCGACATAGACTTCTTCAAGAGAATCAATGATACATACGGCCACCGCTGCGGAGACGAAGTCCTGAGGAAAATGGCTGAAGTCATGTTGCGCACTGTTCGAAGGGAGGACGTTATCGGCAGGTTCGGAGGTGAAGAGTTTATTATCCTGATGTCAAACACTGCCGCTGATTCGGCTGCGGAACTCGGAGAGGCCCTGCGGAAAGCAGTGCAGGACGAAGAGTTTAAATGCGCGGATGCTGAGGCGCTTCACGTAACAATCAGCGCGGGGATCACCACTTTCAACACGTTATGCGAACCTTGTCCCGACACGCTCATCGGGCAGGCGGACAACGCCCTCTATTCTGCCAAGAAAAAAGGCAGGAACAGGGTCTGCGTCTTCGGCACACAATAAGGAAATGCCGACCTTGTCAAAGTCCCTGACGTAGAGATATAATATTTATTCTACGTTTATAATTTTCAGGGAGGGGCGCATGACTATTACGGAAAAGATCCTTGCGGCACATGCCGGGAAAAAATCGGTTTCGGCCGGGGAATTGATAAATGCCAAAGTAGACCTCGTACTTGCCAATGACATTACCGCGCCTATCGCCATACAGGAATTCAAAAAAACCGGCGCGAAGCAAGTCTTTAACAAGGAACGCATAGCATTAATACCGGACCACTTCACCCCGCAAAAAGACATCAAAGCAGCGGAACAATGCCGTCTCCTGAAGCAATTCTCTGTCGAGCAGGACATAAGCCTTTATTTTGAGGTAGGCAGAATGGGCATCGAGCATGCCCTGCTGCCTGAGCAGGGACTTGTAGGGCCGGGCGATCTTATAATAGGCGCCGACAGCCATACATGCACATACGGCGCGCTCGGAGCATTTGCTACGGGTGTCGGTTCGACTGATGCCGCTGCTGCAATGGCAACCGGAGAGTGTTGGTTTAAAGTCCCGGAATCCATAAAATTTATTTACTTCGGCAAACTCCCAAAATGGGTCAGCGGAAAAGACCTGATTTTGCATACCATAGGAGACGTGGGTGTAGACGGCGCATTATACAAGGCCATGGAGTTTGAAGGAGAAGCAATACGTGCCCTTTCCATGTCCGGAAGGCTGACAATGTGCAATATGGCCATAGAGGCAGGTGGAAAAAACGGCATTATTGTCCCGGATGCTGTTACTGAAGAGTACGTCAAAGGAAGAGTGAAGCGTCCGTTTACGCTATACGCGTCAGATGCCGATACGCCCTACTCTGAGACCAGGGAGTATGATTGCAGCCGCATTCCTTTGACAGTTGCATGTCCTCATCTGCCGTCAAATACCAAGCCTGCGGCTGAACTCTCTCATATTACCATCGATCAGGTAATAGTGGGCTCCTGCACGAACGGAAGGCTTGAGGACCTTCGGGAAGCGGCGCAAATACTGAAAGGCAGAAAGGTCAATCCCAATGTCCGGATGATCATATTCCCCGCCACGCAGCAGATCTACCGGCAGGCCATGAAGGAAGGGCTTATAGAAATATTTATAGATGCCGAGGCCGCTGTTTCGACCCCTACATGCGGGCCGTGTCTGGGCGGGCATATGGGGATACTTGCCAAAGGCGAACGGGCGCTGGCAACCACCAATAGAAACTTTGTCGGCAGGATGGGCCACCCGGAAAGCGAAGTATATCTCTCAAATCCTGCAGTGG
This sequence comes from Nitrospirota bacterium, assembly GCA_015233655.1. Taxonomy (GTDB): domain Bacteria; phylum Nitrospirota; class Thermodesulfovibrionia; order Thermodesulfovibrionales; family Dissulfurispiraceae; genus JADFXI01. The sequence continues at coordinate 10,234 of JADFXI010000095.1, forward strand.
CGGCTGCAACAGCCGTACTCGGAAAGATAGGTACGCCTGAAGAATTGGGACTGTGATTTCGTTATGGGTACCGTTGGCGCTGACTTCCGCTTTCTTGCTTGCGTCCAGCGACGCGCTGACAAAGAGGGCACTATCTGTTAATGACGTATACATCGTGGCGTGGCTCAGGCTTTTTTTCTCCCTGCCCCTGCTTGCGGTCTGTCTCTTTTTCATCCCTGTTCCAGCACTAGACCATACTTTTTACCGAACTGTCCTGACAGCGCTGCCACTCGAAATAACCGCCCTGGTGCTATACACGAAGGCACTCAAGGTTTCTCCCTTGAGCCTCTCACTGCCATTTCTATCTTTGACCCCTGTTTTCCTGATCGTCGTTCCTTACCTGCTCCTTGGCGAGAAGATATCGCTTGCGGGCGGTCTGGGAGTTTTATGCATCGCAGCAGGAGGATACGCTCTCAATATCAATAAATTCAGCGAAGGCATACTGGGGCCTTTTCAGGCAATAAGACGGGAGAAAGGGTCTTTAATGATGATAGGCGTCGCATTTATATACAGCTTTACAGCCACTCTGGGCAAGAAGGCCATAGATCACTCATCCGCTGTTTTTTTCGGCATCATTTATTACATAGTCCTGTTTGCGCTGTTTACTCCTGTTGCCATGTTCAAATCCAGGAGGCAGTTTAAGAAAGCACCTATAATGGCAACCATACTGCCCGGCATGCTCGATTCAGTAGGGAACATAACCCATACTACCGCGATGAGTCTCACCAAAGTTGCCTATATGGTTTCAGTAAAGAGACTGAGCCTGCTGATAGGGGTATTTTTCGGCTATCTTTTTTTTAAGGAGTCCGGCATAAAAGAGCGCCTGATCGGAACGATGCTGATGCTGGCCGGTTTTGCAATAATTGTGATGTATAATTAATTGTGACATTGGTATTGGGGCACTGAAAATGAAATACATAGGCTTCATCATAAGCGGACAGGAGTACAGCATTCCCATACTGAGGGTCCAGGAGATCATGAATACGCCGGCAATTACCCTGATGCCCCAGGCGCCAGCTTACGTCAAGGGCGTCACGAACCTCCGTGGGAGGATAATATCAATAATCGATATAAGGCAATTACTGGGACTCCCGGGCACGGCAAGCGGGAGCAGAGTGATTGTCCTGTCGAGCGGCCGCGCGTCGTTCGGAATACTGGTCGACGAGATAACAGGCGTTGTTGAAATAGACGACAGCTCGGTCGAGTCCACAGACAGCATTATGAGCACTCATCTAGATCAGGTCGCCGGAATAGCCAAAGTCGGCGATAAGCTTCTCACCATGATCGACCCCAGGAAATTGATTCCGGTCAGCGACCTGGACATTTTTGAGGATGAAGTC
>JADFXI010000096.1 GCA_015233655.1 Nitrospirota bacterium
AATGTCAATTGCCTCAGGTTCAACGCTTCCGAGCCGCACTATCTTTCTCTCGTCTATGGCCCTAAGGAGCTTGTTTTGCATGGCCGGGGACATATTCTGCACTTCATCAATAAACAAGGTAGCCAAGGGAGTGATTCCGCCGACTATCACCCAGGAGTACAAAGGGCAGTACAATGTCATCAAGAACAATCTGAATGCGGTCGTAAAGATGATGAGTGAACTGCTGGCTGAAACCGACAAGATTATCAAGGCGGCTGCGGACGGAGAACTCGATAAGCGCGCAGATGCAGACATCTTTGTCGGCGGCTGGAAGCAACTGGTGGCAGGAGTTAATGACACCATAACGAACATAGTCAAACCGTTGATGGTGACAGCGGACTATGTAGATGCGATATCCAAGGGGAACGTGCCGCCTATTATATCTGACCATTATAAAGGACAGTACAACCTCATAAAGAACAATTTGAACGAGTTAATCTCTGCTATGAACACAATAACAAAGCTGGCGCAGGACATTGCAGAAGGCAACCTTATGGTCAAGGTTAACATAAGATCCGAGCAGGACGAGCTGCTCAAGGCAATCGATTCGATGGTCATAAAACTGAAAGAGGTAGTTGAGAATATAAAGACTTCTTCTGACAATGTGGCATCCGGTAGTCAGCAGATGAGTTCAGGCTCTCAGCAAATGTCTCAGGGCGCTACAGAGCAGGCGGCGTCAGTCGAAGAGGTTTCGTCCTCTATGGAGCAGATGACGAGCAACATACGGCAGAATGCTGACAATGCCCAACAGACCGAAAAGATAGCTGCCAAATCGGCTACAGACGCAATAGAAGGCGGCAAGGCGGTTGCTGAGACGGTAAGTGCAATGAAGGACATAGCCGCTAAAATTACAATTATTGAGGAGATTGCCAGACAAACAAACATGCTGGCGCTGAACGCGGCTATTGAGGCTGCTCGTGCAGGCGAGCACGGCAAGGGTTTTGCTGTTGTAGCAGCGGAAGTCAGGAAGCTTGCGGAGAGGAGTCAGACAGCGGCAAGAGAGATTAGCTCGTTGTCAGGCACAAGTGTAGAGATCGCCGAGAAAGCCGGTACCATGTTGACACAGATAGTTCCGGCTATTCAGAAAACCGCTGAACTGGTCCAGGAGATAAGCGCGGCCAGCCGAGAACAGGACTCCGGAGCTGAACAGATCAATAAGGCCATTCAACAGCTGGACCAAGTTATCCAGCAGAACGCCTCTGCAGCAGAGGAGATGGCTTCTTCGTCCGAAGAGCTGTCAAGCCAGGCAGAGCTCATGCAGGAAATCATGGAATTCTTCAAGATCGAAAGCAACGGCAACGGCAGGGGCAAGAAAACCAGTGACCCGCATGCCGGTCAGAAGAGGGTGCAGCACAAGCCTGCGATAGGTCATCCAACAGTGGCGCATGCAGGATTAAAGCACCTTGCTTCAACGGGAAGTAAGGCTGTCATGACAGCCAGAACCAGCGGGGCCGTCATAGAGATGGGCGGCAATGGCCATGACGTAGATGACAAGGATTTTGATAAATATTAAGAGACGGGTAACAAGTAATTGGCCAAAGTCGCCTGAGGCCTATTACTTGTTACCGAAAATCTTTCTTTTATGGAGGTATTTATGAGCGTAGCGGCTATAACTGAAACTAAGCAGTATCTAACCTTCAAGCTTGGCGATGAGGTCTTTGGCCTCGATGTTGCCGAGGTCCGGGAGATACTCGATTTTTCTACTGTCACCAGAGTACCGCAGATGCCGGATTTCATGAAGGGAGTCATAAACCTGAGGGGAAACGTGGTCCCTGTCATAGACATGCGCCTGAAGTTCGGCATGTCCAAGACTGAAAAGACGGTCAACACCTGCATTGTGGTCGTCGAGTTGAAAGTGGAGGGGGTCACAACTGTAATCGGCGCCTTAGTGGACTCAGTGCAGGAAGTGTTCGATCTCGAACCGGCGCAGATTGAGTCTGCACCGCGGATCGGCACCAAACTCAGGACCGATTTCATCAAAGGAATGGGCAAACACAACGATGAGTTTATTATCCTTCTTGATATTGACCAGGTGTTTTCAGCTGGTGAGCTGGCCTCTGTTAAGGATACTGTAACCGGAGGAAGCAGCGAAAATTGATTTACATCTTACATCTATTCATCCCTTCTGCGCTCCCACAGGGAGTCCTGTAGAAGGGATGAATAAGGTGGATGGATAGATCGCATTACATAATATGCCCTGGCTCTACCTGTCTAATATTTCCCTTATTTTTCTCATCAATACTTCAGGATTAATCGGTTTTGATATAAAATCAAACCCATCTGACAAAATCCCTTTTCTGGAAATAACATCGTCCGTGTAACCGCTCATAAATGCGGCCTTTATGTCGGGCTTGAATTTCAGAATTTCTTCGTATGCTTCCCTGCCGTTCTTTCCGGGCATTATCACATCCAAAAGGACAAGGGCTATTTCATCCCTGTTTTCAATGAACCTTGTTACAGCGTCTACTCCGTTTTCTGCCTCAATTACCTTGTAACCGTATTCCTGAAGGTACATCCTCGTTATCTTTCTTACATTAGGATCATCCTCAGCCAGAAATATCGTCTCACTGCCTCTTAAAGAGACTGGTTGTTCCTTCTCTGTATTTACCTCATCAGTAAGGGCTATCATCCGCAGATATACCCTAAAAGTCGTCCCTTGGCCGGGATCGCTGTAGACATTGATATGGCCGCCATGCTGTTTTATTATGCCGTAGACCATAGCCAAACCGAGCCCTGTTCCCTTTCCGACCTCCTTTGTCGTGAAAAATGGCTCAAATATATTCTTCCTGACCTCTTGATCCATGCCGATACCCGTGTCGGATACCGAAAGGACGGCATACAAGCCTGTGTTTTCCATAAGATACGCGTCCGCATAACTACTGTCAACATCGAAGATCTCAGTCTGTAGGAGCAGTTCTCCTCCATCAGGCATGGCATCACGAGCATTGGTAGCAAGATTCAATAACACCTGTTCGATCTGTCCGCAGTCTGCCATAACAGGCAGCTCTCTGTTGATAAGCAAATTTGTCAGATTTATGTCTTCTCCAATCACTCTCAAGAGCATCTTGTTAATGTTCCTGACTATTTCATTGAGGTCCATCTGTTTGAGAGCGATAGTCTGCTTTCGGCTAAAGGCGAGCAGACTATGAGTGAGTTCTGAGGCCCGCTGTGCGCCTGCAAGCACTTCACCTATATATTCACTTAGTTTTTCGTCATCTTTGACCCTCTTCTTAACCATATTCCCATAACCGACAATTGTCATGAGTATATTGTTGAAGTCATGAGCTACTCCCCCGGCAAGAGTGCCGATAGATTCCATCTTTTGAGATTGGAGGAGTTGCTCTTCCAGCTTTTTGCGTTCAGTAATGTCAAGCATAGACCCCTCAACAATTCCTTGTTCCAGATAGAGTACCAGGGAGGTAAGACAGTTTCTTATTTCTCCCCGTTTATTCAGTATTTGACATTCGAAGTCCTCTATATAGCTATATCTATAAAGCATTCGGACCATTTTCTCGCGTTCTCTCGGATCCGCCCATAGCATAACGGATGGCTGTCCTATCGACTCCTCTAGCGTCCTTCCGGTAATTTTCAGAAACTTCTGGTTCACGTCTAGTATCTCCGATCCGTCAAGTCGTGACCTGAACATACCAATTTCAGCGTTATTGAAAAGGTTTCTGAACTTCTCTTCACTCCGCAGCAACTCCATCTGAGCATTCATGCGCTCGGTAATATCACGAACACACCCGCAGATCAACTTCCTGCCTTTGTGCATAAAATAACTGGCAGAAATCTCAACAGGTAAAGGTGTTCCGTCTTTCTTCCTATGCATCCGCATCGGGACATAAACTCGCTCCTCATCGAGAGCCTGACCTATGGCTACTGCCGAGATATCGGGCTCAGCCGTTAAATCCATATGGGTCAGCTTCAGAAACTCTTCCGCGCTGTAGCCGTAGAGGACTTCAGCTGCTTTATTGACTTCAATGACCCGTCCGGACTCAGCAGCAAAAATCATAACGGCATCATATGACGAATTGATGACATGTCTGTATTTCGCCTCACCCTGACGCACTTCATCTTCAGCCTTCTTGCGCACAGTTATGTCATGCGCGATGCCTAGCACCCCAATTAGCTTACCAACGTCATCGTACATAGGTGTCTTGACAGTATGAACCATAGCACGATGGCCGTCGTCTGCGAAGGTGATCCATTCTTCATTGCTGCTGGGCTTGCCGGCTACCATTGCCTTGCGGTCATGTTCACGGAAAAAGTCGGCCAAATCCCTGTCAACAAAGTCATAATCAGTTTTACCGACAATGTCTGCTTCCTTTGCACCGTATAAACGTTCGAACATTAAGTTGCAGGACAGATAGACACCGTCAGGATCTTTCAGCCAGATCAGGTCCGGTAGGGTTTGCAGCAAGGTGCGCAGACGGGCTTCGCTGACTCGCAGCGCCTTTTGACTATATCGTTGCGACAGTGCAATAGCCAGATTATCGGCTAGTTTCTCCAGTAAAGCGGTCCCTTCAGGGGTAAAGCGATCAGTACGGTGGTCGTTAATTTGCAGTAATCCGAAAACTATATTTTGGGCTCTTAATGGAATCAAAGCTACAGATTCGTAGCCTTCGCCATTACAGCGGTTTCGGGTACGGGCCTGGCGATCGGCTTCCGTAGTGCTGGCAAGCAGTGCACTGGTGTTGTTTGAGCGGAAGCTTCCGTGTTCGGTGAAAAACGGCTTGGCGGGATCAAACCGTCTGCATAAGATGTTACCGCACATGCACTCAAGCACGGGATTGCCCACACTGTCCCTCACGATTTGTCCGTTCAGATCACGTTCGCAAAGAAATTTTTCCTGCTCAATAAAACTTGATGGAAATCCCCTGGTTTCAAAATAGGGAAAGTCTTCCCCATCGCGCAAGCGGATACCTATGGCTTCACAACCTGTCCAGTCTTTCAGTAAATCTATCACACTATGCATCAGTTCGTGCAAATTGTTCCGGGAGTTTAGCAGATGCATCAAGCGTATAGTGATCTCGCGTTCTTCCTCCATTCGCTTGCGATCAGTAATAACGTCAAAAATAGCCACAAAATATTCTTTCCCCGTGCTGTATACGGAGACGGCAAACCACAATTTCAATGCTACTACATACCTCTCAATTCTTTCCGGCTTGCCTGTGGAGGCCACTCGCCCATAGATTTCAAACAATTCCGGATCTGATTCTCTTAAGCCGGGAATTACTTCCGACACTTTTTTACCAATAACATTCTTCAGGCCTGTCAACGATTCAAACGCCTTGTTAACATCAAGGTAAATAAAATCCACAGGTCGTTCCTGATCGAAAATCATTCTGCAATAGGCGCATCCGTTAAGCATATTATTGAACAAGGAACGATAGTGTTCCTCACTCTTCCGCAATGCTTCTTCGGTCTTTTTGCGCTGTGAGTACGCAACGCCTTTGTACAACGCAATATCGATTGAGCTCTTGAGGGTGGCCAAATTACAGGGTGTAGGAAGATAGCCGAATGGTTCTGTTGTCCTGGCTATTTCATTGCTATCGACATCGGCATTCGCGGTAATGTAGATGACAGGTATGGCGTACGTCTTCCGTATTTCATCGGCTGCTTCTATACCGGTCAGGGGGCCTATGAGTTTAATGTCCATTATGATAAGGTCCGGAAGCAGTTCGGCCGTCTTGCATACTGCTTCTTCCGCGGTATCAACAACGGCAGGGACCTCATAGCCGAGTTTTATCAAGTCGGATTTGAGATCAACGGCGGCTAGACCTTTATCCACAGCCACCAAAATCCTTTTGGCTTGTGTTCTGGCTTCTTTTGGTGACTTATCCATTCCGTTTCCCTCCGTTGTCAGCAGTGCTACGGATAGTTATTCTGAGGACGGGATCGTTAACTCTATGTTTTACAGATCCGAGGAGCGATATAGGTGCTTATGGATTAAACCTATAGAGTATAGACCGTTCCGGCATTCGTCGAACTTGGCTTAACTGCCCTCAGTAAGCATGGACACAATTGAATGGCGTTTCATAATCCCATCGCTCACAAAGAAAGTTTCTTTTATGATGGTCTCACTGTTATCACACCTAGTGGAAGTTTCCTGTCAAAGTCTCCGGTTATCTTTGTTAATCTTATCATATTAAGCACTTTTTTTGTCTATAGAAAGTATGCAAATGAGAATAATGGGAACTTACATTATGTAGGTTTCGGCAAGGCCGACATCCGGGGTACTCTGGGCTTGTGATATCGGCACTCTCAATACTGAAACGAGGTTTGTGGTTGTATACAGAGTTTCACAAGTCAAATAGCGCGAAAGAATACTAACAGAAATTAATAAGCTGATTTTGACAGTACCTCTCACCAACAACGTTTGAGCAGATATGCAGAATTTGTCCCGAAATTCTTGAAGCATTACAACTGCCAGCTTATAACCTCGCCGAATCAGTTATTCATCTGCTCCGTTGCCGCGGTGTTAAATTCGGTTTGAAACCTTGCTCTTCGGCGGCCAAAAAGTGGCTGAGCATTTTTACTGACGGATTTATGCAGATGTCACCAACGACTCTGCACCAGTAGCCAATCTTATTGACTGTTGTATTCCGAAATAATAGAGGGAAGTCATTTCGCGGATATCATATAGCACATAAAGAGCTGTACCTAGGATCCGCGTTGTGTGGACTTCTTTTATTATTTGCCGCATCTAAGAATAAACGTTATTCGACGGCTTTGACGTAAGCCCTTTCGAGCGACCCATTATGCTTTATCCAGTAGATCTCTTATATTTCTTAACAGGACGTCCGGCTGTACCGGTTTTGATATGAACTCAAGTCCCTCTTCCAGAATTCCTTTCCTGGCAACAATATCGTCAGTGTAGCCACTCATAAATAATGCTGCCTGTTCAGGTTTTATCTTTTTAATCGCATTATATGCATCTTTGCCAGTCTGTACTGGCATTATTACATCAAAGATCAGAAGTCTTATAGAATCTTTATTCTCAACAAACTTACTTAACGCTTCTTCCCCGTTTTTAGCCTCGATTACCTTGTAGCCGGCTTCTTCAAGTATGATTTTGGTCACCCTCCTGACAGACCCATCATCTTCAGCAAGCAGGAGAGTCTCTCCTTTTCCAGAAAGCGGCTCGTGTGCGACGATAGAGCCTGCTTCTTGAATGTTCATCCTTACTGTAGGCAGGTATATCTTAAAAGTAGTTCCATTCCCGGGTTCACTATACACTGTAATACTTCCCTCATGCTGCTTTATTATCCCGTAAACCACTGCCAGGCCAAGTCCCGTGCCTTTGCCTATCCCCTTTGTTGTAAAGAAAGGGTCGAATATGTGCTCTCTAGTCTTGGCGTCCATCCCTATGCCAGTATCTGAAACGGTCAGTACTACATATTGTCCGGGGTCTTTCAAGAAATGCATTTCGGCATATTCATTATCTGCATTCACAGTGCTAGTCTCGATAATCAGATGGCCTCCATCAGGCATGGCATCACGGGCGTTGGTAGCCATGTTAAGCAACACCTGTTCCATCTGTGAGCTATCGACCTTAACTATGATCGCATCTTTACTTAAACTAGTTTTTAGTATTATATCCTCTCCTATTATCCTCTTGAGCATCTTGCTAATTCCCTCAATTATGCCGTTCAATTCCAAAACCCTGGGACTTATCACCTGTTTTCTGCTGAACGCAAGCAATCCTTTAGTAAGCTCCGCAGCCCGCTTTGCGCTAGCAAGAATCTCATCTATGAACAACTTAATATTATCATCCTCTTTAATCCTCTTCTTTGCCATTGTTCCAAAACCCATGATCGCCGTCAAAATATTGTTGAAATCGTGGGCTACTCCGCCTGCCAAAACACCTATTGCCTCCATCTTTTGCGACTGGCGGAGCTGCTCCTCAAGTTTCTTTTTTTCCGTGAGGTCTTCCACGATAGAAAGCAGGGACAAAGGCTTGCCGCTTTCATTACTAAGCACGGATACATATATCGAAACTGGCACCTCGTGACCAAGTTTATGGATATATCTTTTATTGAATCGAATGATTTTCTCTTGGCCTGATAACAATTTTCGCACCAGTTCAATATTTAAAGCCAGGTCATCAGGATGTGTAATGTCTCGATATGTTCTTGTAGAAAGCTCTTCGTTTGAGTAGCCTACTATATTACAGAACGCCTTATTAACTCTCAAGAATCCGCCGCCAAGTTCATGCATTGAAACACCTATTGGGGCATATTCAAATGCACACCGGAAGCGTTCCTCGCTTTCACGGAGTGTTTGTTCCATCCTCTTTCGTTCTGTTATATCAACTGTAGTTCCCTCCAAAATTCCTGACTCCAGATAATATGTCACAGAGGTTAAACAGTCCCGGATGCCGAGTTTCTCATTTAACATTTGATTTTCAATATTGACGATGCGGCCTTTTGATTTTAAAATACGTACTATTTCAGCTCGTTTGTCGGGATCGACCCAGTGAATTACGGAGGGTTTGCCAATTACTTCATCACGCGTTTTGCCCACAAGCTCAAGCCATTTATCGTTTACCTCTAAAGTTTCGGAGCCGTCTATTTTAGTTCTGAACATCGCTAATTGGGAGTTGTTAAAGAGATTTTTGAATGTCTGCTCTTTCTGCAGGAGCGAATCCTCCGTCTGTTTGTGCGCAGCAATATCCCACGCAAAATCAGCGAAAAAAGTCGCTAATTCAACATCCTTCTCAGTATAGTCTTGACGTTTATTTCCCACCCCTAGTATCGCCACAATCTTGTCATTTCTGAATATTGGAACGACAAGCTCCCTAAATATTTTCGCATGGCCCATGGGCAAGCCTTTTTTATTTGGCAGAGATTCGTAATCATTGTGGATTATCGGCCGTCGTTCACGTATACAGTCTGCCCATACTCCACCCTGACCAACACCATAATGGAGTCCGTAACCCTCAGCTTTACAAAAATCCTGAACGGTTTTGGTGGACCACTGCTGAAGAATTATTTTCTGCTCACTCTCATCAATGTAATGGTAAAAGCCGATGCAACTGCCTGTCATCTCCTCAGTCAGATCAAGCGTTTTTTGAAGCACATCGGCTATTGAGTGATCAATAGCATACGAGGAAAGTTGCAGCCGCTTTTCGATAAGATGATCGAGCCGCTTGTGCTCAGTTATATCCTGAAATGACCCGAAAAGACGCTCCACTTTACCACTTTGTCCAATATGAGAATACCCCTTTGATAGACAAAACCGTGTTTCCCCATCCAATCTGATAGCACGAAGTTCCAACTCGTAGGGGGTTCCATCTCTCAAAGCTGCCTGCACAGCGATATCGAGCTTTTTAATGTCGTCAAGGTGAAACAACCTGGGATGTTCCAAATAAGAGGGAGCTGTATCAGAGGGCTCCATCTGAAAGATCCTGAAGAGTTCGTCCGACCACGTTACTTTATCAGCAGCTACGTCAAACTCCCAACTGCCTATGTGCGCTATACCTTCGGTACGTGCCAACATGTCCTGGCTATGACGTAATTGTTCTTCGGACTTTTTGCGATCCGTAATGTCGGTCGAAATACCTATCAAACCTGATATTGTTTTGTCACCCGATTGATCGTAAATAGGCGTTTAACTTCCAAATAGACCCTGCGCCCGTCTTTCGTATCCGCCACATCAATTTCCTCGCTTGTCTGCTCTCCCGAAAAAACTCGCAGGTCAATCTCACGCAGCCTTATAACGGTGGTGGGAGGGAAGAAACTGCTATCTCCACGACCTGCCAATTCTTCTGCCGAACACCCAAACAATGCCAACGTAGGCTGGTTTGCATATATATAACATGAGTTGAGATCCTTAATGTAGACATAAGCTGGGACATGATCTAACGCCTCTCTCAGTCGTTGCGCCTCTGCCATTGCGCTCCTAAGATTGAACTCTACCTGTTTGCGCTCAGTAATATCCCTTATTATGCCCGTAAAAAAAACTCCATCGCCAGCTTCCCATTTCGCGGTAGTGAGTTCAATAGGGAACTCAGTTTCATCTTTTCTTAGTCCTGACAACTCCAATACTTTGCCTCCATATTTGAGCTTGCCGGTTGCCCCTATTTCGTTTATTGCCTGCTGATGAGCTGTTGCATATCTGGCAGGCATAATAAACGACATGTCTATTCCGGCAACTTCATTGGCTGCATACCCAAATATTTGTTCAGCGCCTCTATTCCATAAAACAATCTTGCCTTTTGAGTCGATCGCAATAATAGCATCCACGGCTGACTCCACCACCGAACGCAAACGAGCCTCGCTCCTAAGCAGCCCTTCATTACTCTGTTTCAATTTAATTTCTGCCTCTAAAAGGGCGTCCGTTTTTTTGTGCATGTGGAATTGATAGACCATAAAAACAGCTACAAGTAAAAACAGCAGGGCCGAAATAGTGGCAATCTCAATAAAATGTCTGTATTCTGCGCCTAAGGTATCACGCGCACTTCTCTCAACGACGACCGTCCATCCTAAGTCTTCTATTGGCAAAATGGTAAGGTATTTTTTTCCTAGTCTATTCTGTGCGTCATTAATCTCACGATATGCTTTCCCCTCCCTTGTAGCTTGGTCAATCACGGCATATGATGGATGAGTAGTAACCTGTTCATAATCTAAAAATTTATTATTGCAAATGATATGTCCTGCCTGGTCGAGTACGCTCATGGTAACATCCGAACTCAAAGGTATCATCTTAAATACATTGTTAAGGAAACTGAGCCGCTGAGAGTTTGCAAGTATACCGATCACACTGCCTTTTTCGTCAAAGACCGGGACGCAAACAGCAACTGCCAAAGATTTGTTTCTGACAATAAGTTTAAAGGCAGTAGAGATGTAGGGCTTCCAGTCTGAGCTAATCCCTTTATACCAGTCACGATATGAAAGGTCCTTTCCAATAGCTTCAGGAAATACTGGGTAATTTGCCCAGAGAACCCCGCTCTTGTCTGTGATAAAAGTCAAATCCATTTCTTTATTATTTTTTTTGAGGTCAGCCATATGCCTATGAAATTCCGGAATATTTTTTCTCTTTACGGAGCGGATGAATAATAGTCTGGATGCGTACGCTTCAAGCAGTCCTGTTGTGGCGTTTTCGTGTTCTTTGATAAACCTAGCTGAAATGTCTGCAACGGCTCTATCTGACGTTAACGCATTCTCTAAGGTAGATTCAAACTGTTTATAACATAGGTAAATGGCTGCTCCTCCGATCACGAGGAACAATCCAATAACCGTTATTATTATTGAAGAGCGTTTTAGAAGCCAACTGCGGATAAATAAATTGTCTTTCACGATAATCTCGCCTATATCACACGTCGTCGAAGTTCCCAGCCATTTGCGTTAATCTTATCATATCAATGAGCTTTTATTCACAGAAAATGAGTGCTTCAATAATGCCGACTTTAAACGGGAATATGCAGTTCCAGAAAAACACAATTACGGGAGAACTGTGCGCTTTTTATCCATTCCTCTTATTTGCTACGCATTTCAGCTCGAACATCTAAGCCCTACAAAAAT
>JADFXI010000097.1 GCA_015233655.1 Nitrospirota bacterium
GTCCTCCTGGGGTGATAAAATCTATATCCGAGTTTTTCCTGGAGCAGACCGTAAAGTCCTGAGCTTAGCCCCTGCATGGATGGTGATTTCAGGACAAGCACGACATGGTTGTTGCGGCTGGAGGATACCCACTCATATTCGTCGCTATTTTTTCCGCTGCCGCCCGCAACGACTATATGAATGCCGGCACCAGGATTGTTTATATAAACTGACGCAGCTGGAAACCCCTTCTTTAAAAGATTGCGGGTGTCTTTGATAGCGAGTTCTGTAATGGAATTGTCCAGGAACGTCTGAGCAGCATCGATACTTATGGATTCGACGTGCGCGGAGCTGTTAGATGCGAATGCGCCGGACGGACCGATAAAAAAAATAATAAGAAGCACCGCACATTTGAAAATCAAACTACAAGGTTTCATTAGCTTACAGTACCCCTTATTTTTCAAGGATTATATGGTTTATGGCAGTGAAATGCAAGGATGCGGCAATAAAGTTCAAATCCTGCCGGATTGAATTTGTTGACAATGTGGACGGTCTTGTTCAAAGGAGTTGTCATATTGTATAATGATTTCGATTGGCCGGGCACATTTGTGGTCCTGGTTTTATAAAATTTGCGGGAGGTGATTTAGGTATGAGGATGAAATCAATTATCGCTTTATTGGTAGCTGTCGTATTTACCCTTGGGATGGTCAGCTTTACCTTTGCTGCAGATGTAAAGGGCACCGTTACAAAGGTCGAGGGCAAGTCCTTGACTGTCAAGGATGCTGCCGGTAAAGAGACGAAGGTTGAATGTTCTAATGCGGGCGACGTAAAGGTCGGCGACATGGTAGACGTAAAAGACGGCAAAGCCACCAAGGAAGCTGCCAAGAAAAAGAGTTCCAGCGGCGGCTATTAATAGAAGATAGGTTGAGGTTAAGGTTAAGGGGGTAGAACTGCCTTAACCTTAACCTTCATTTTTATCCGGACCTTACCATTCAAACTTGCCTGTGCCTTCGTGGAAAAATAATATATCTTTTGTGCTCGTAGAGCCGCGGGAGTCCTCTAATGTGGGGGCGTCTGCCCGGGCCATGAAGAACATGGGCTTCAGGAACCTTTGCCTCGTGAAATCCTGTGAGCTTGACGAGGAAGCCGAGCGGCTTGCCCATAACGCCCTTGACGTGCTCGACAAAGCCCGCATTTACGCCTCTCTTTCCGATGCCGTTTCCGACCAGTCGTTTGTTGTTGCTGTGGCGCGAAGGACGGGAAAGAAACGCGGCATGGTTTTAACTCTCCGGCAGGGCGTCCGAAGAATTTATGACCTTGCTTCCGAAAACAGGGTGGCCCTTCTATTCGGCAGGGAAGACAGGGGGCTGTACAATGAAGAGGTCAACGAATGCGGCCTGCTGCTCACCATCCCCGCTAACAAGGAGCAGCCATCGCTGAACCTTTCACATGCCGTGATGGTTGTCGCCTACGAGCTTTCGATGATGCAGTACAGTGAAGCTCCGGTCGAGGTCCCGGTGCAGTCAAAACGCAGACGTGGAGACCATATCAACCATGGAGAACTTGCTGCGCTTTTTGAGCGGATGTCAAGCATAATGGTGCTTCTTGACTACATGCCGCGCGGCGACAGAAACCTGAAAAAACAGATTATGGATAATTTAAAGCAATTCATCGGCAGGGCCGGACTGACCAGCAGTGAAATGAAAATGCTCCACGGCTTCTGTTCGCAGGTAGAGAGAAAGCTGGGGACAAGATAAAAGATATTGTCTAAAAAGAATAAAGTCGTGTGCTCAGATCAATCCGCCTTTTGAATGTTGACATCCTCCTGCAGGAATTCGAACGTGCCGTTGTGCATCACTTTAAAAAACATTTTTTTATCGACAAGATCTCCCTTGACCTTAAAAGTGTAAAGGCCGGTGACTCCATTCCAGTTCTGAACAAACCTGAGGGTAGAAGCGACTGCTACAGGAATCGTTGTTTTACTCTCTTCGAAAGCATATGCCAACAAACTCAGGGCATCATATCCCTGCGCTGCCGAAGTATCGGGATCGATTCCGTACCTCAAATGAAAATTATCGACGAACCTGCGGTTAACAGGATTCGAGCTGAACGGATCAAAGACTGAAGGCACTATTGTCCCCTCCGACGCACTGCCGGCTATGCTCCACAAACGTGGAGAATCAAGCGAGTGACCAGCCATAAAAGGGGCTTTGACACCCATTTTCCGGGCCTGTTTGATAAATATCGAAGCGTATGGTTGTCCCCCTGCCAGAAAGATGGCGTCAAAAGGCTGCCTTCTTATCTCAGCCAACAGAGGATAGTATGTCTCCTCCCATGGGAAATAATACCGGCGGGACACTATATTTATACCTATGTCGTTGGCACATTCGTAAAATGCGTCAGCCAATTCTTTGCCGTATATGCCCTGATCATCAACTACCACCATCCTCCTGAAACCTTTTTTATATGCAAGTTGACACATCTGTATGCCCATCTCGGTAGTCGCCGGCATAGTGCGGAAAACCAAGTCAAAACCGTGTTCGGTCAGCACGGCACTTGTGGCCCTCGGAGATATAAACAACACTCCGTTATATTGATATACAGTAGATGCCGAAATGGCATTTAGAGATTCCTGATGGCCTATAACGGCCACAATATCGGTATTTCCTGCAATATCTCTTGCGAAATCCATGGCCCTCGTAAAGCTTGCCAACTCATCATATTCAATTAATCTGATTTTGCGGCCCAGCACTCCGCCTCTTCGATTGATCTCTTCCTTGGCAAGATGAATGCCGTTCATAAACATGTCTTTGTACACAGATGGAGACCATATTATGGCAATTTCAATATCGCCAGTCGCTTTCTTTGCCTTTCTGGCCCTTTCAGTCGTATTATCTTCGTTGGGATGGCAGGATGCCACAAGTGCTACGATTATGAAAAGGAGTAGTAAAATCCGTCGGGATATCATATTCTTCATTCTAAAGCTGCCAATACAATAATCTCAAGCTTGTCATTTCTTAGTAAGGTTTATTTCATGCCATCAAAGATGGCTTCCACCATGATCCATTATGAAGTGCATAATAACTGATAGCACAAAAACAGTGCCAAAGCCTATGCCCAAAAAACCTATGAGGAACCATAACCATGCAGACTTGCCCTTCTCAGTAGCAATTATTGTAACTGTAATCCCTATCCAGAATGCCAAGGATAGTTCTGCATGACTGATGGGCTTGTGCCCGGCCAGTTCCGGGATTACGACAGATGCTAAACTGCCGCATAAGGCCATCCCTATAAATAAGTACGTAAACACGTACAGATTAAGAGGGATGTTTTTTCTCGATGGTGTTATTGAGGGGTTTGAGGATGGCGCTTTTATTCCACCTTTTTTGGTCGGCATGGTTGCAATGCTTTCAGACATAACTAAATATGTATTTGTCTATAAATTTCTTAATACCGGGGATTTGTTCCTGTGCCTGCTCATATCGATCGACGACAAGCTGAGCCTCCCTCACTATTTCCTTTATGCTTAGGCTGTCCAGTTCCCTTTCACCGTCCTTGATAATATCCGTCAATGCAAGTTTCAGTTCGTCGCCGGTAATCAGTGCGTCCTTCAAACATTGCTTCCTTATTTCCTGATCTTTCATAGTATGCATCTCCTATTAGTAGAACGGCTTCGATATATTAATCACCTGTTGGAGATATTTTGTATTCTTTTACA
Source organism: Nitrospirota bacterium (assembly GCA_015233655.1). GTDB lineage: Bacteria > Nitrospirota > Thermodesulfovibrionia > Thermodesulfovibrionales > Dissulfurispiraceae > JADFXI01. Next base: position 3,698 of record JADFXI010000097.1, read on the forward strand.
GAATCAATAATGCGCAGGGCATCTGATAAGACACTTATGTTCTTTGAGGCGGTAGTCCGAATCATCATGCTATATTCAAAAGTATTCCCCTCATTAATGATGCTGTAACTCATATGGGCTATGGAAAAACCATATTGTGACAGCATGGTTCTTAACTCACTCTCAGGCATAATATTATTTCTATCAAAGCGAATGTAATGATGGGCATAAAATTGTGAAGGCATTTTGTTTTCGATCCACCGAAACGTTGAGAGTATCCCCATCGTCAGAAAAGTTGCGAGGAAGGTCGGGAAGTAGAATCCGATACCCATGAGTATGCCTATTGCCGCTGTAATCCAGATTGAAGCAGCGGTAGTCAGGCCCCGAACTGTAAGCCCCTCTTTGTAAATTACCCCGGCACCGAGAAAGCCTATACCGGTCATAATTCCCTGGGCCATCCTTGTGGGGTCGGTCTTTACAGTGTCAAGAAGCGCACCTGGCAGCCACTTCCATTGATAAATAGTTACCAGCATAAGAAGGCTGGACGCCAAACAAACAATTGTATGGGTTCTGAACCCGGCAGGACGTCCATGAAAACTCCTCTCGACTCCTATTAATCCTCCTGCTATGACTGCTCCAATGATGTGTGCCGATATTATGGTGTACTCTAGGTCCATCTCTTCCTTAACCTGCTAATTGCTTGATTTTAATGGTTAGAAATAAAAAACCATTATTTACCTACATTAAAGTTACATGATTAAAAATGATTTTGCAACCGGGTGGCAAGTGTGTATTTTAGGTGTCTGCAAGTTGAGGGTTGTTGTTATGCCGTGGAAAACGTATGACTCGTTGACTATGGTATACCCATTGTAGCGACCATGTTGTTGCAAAATCAGATATAATCTTGTACTGTTATTATAGGTAAGTAATGATTTTGTCTTATAGCACTTAAATCCAAGTAGTTAGCATGTCATATGAGACGAATAAGCGGAAATTGTCTTTATTAATAGCTCAAAAGAGGGAGGCATTATATGTTGAAAAATTTGAAGATCGGTGGCAGAATGGCGGCGGGGTTTGGTTTGGTCCTGGTTTTGATGGTCGCGCTTATCCTTATCGGAGTTCTCGGAATGAAGAAAATGAACAAGGATATGGAAACAATCGTCAAGACCAATACTGTCAGGATTGATCACATTAATGATATGAGTCGGGAGATCCTTAACATAGGCGTCAATGTCCGAAACATAGTCATGACCGACAGTCCTGAAAAAATGAAGGAATACCAGCAGCGCATTGTCAAATTCCGTGAGGAATATGCCGAAAACTTCAAGAAAACTGAGGAGCTGACTACCAAGACCGATACCAAGAGTTTCGATATTTATAACAAGCTCAAAGATGCGATCGATAAGATGCGAAACCTGAACGACAAGGTCATAGAGCTAGGCCTGGACAACAAGGACAAGGAGGCCTACCAGTTGCTGAGCAAAGAGGCTGCACCGGCAGCGCGCGCAGTCGAGGCAATCATTGACGAACTTCTGGACCACAACTTCGATCGCAACAAGATACGTTACGAAGAGGCAGAAGCCGCCTACAAGAGTTCCAGCACTACTATGTTTGCAATCGGCGGTATCGCTGTGGCCTTTGCAATATTCATTGGCATATTTCTGACTAGGGGCATAGTGCGTCCGCTTTCAGAGGGAGTAAACGTAATGCAGAGCCTAGCGGAGGGAGACCTCAATGTCAGTGTTGAGGTAAGGAGCAAGGATGAGACAGGGCAGTTGGCTGCCGCTATGAAGCAGATGGTGGATAAGCTCACTAGTATAGTAGGCGATGTTAAATCAGCGGCGAACAATGTTGCATCAGGCAGCCAGGAGTTGAGTTCAGGAGCGCAGCAGATTTCACAGGGTGCTACGGAACAGGCCGCTTCAATAGAGGAAACCTCCTCATCCATGGAAGAGATGACATCCAATATAAAGCAGAACTCTGATAACTCTCAGCAGACAGAAAAGATAGCGCAGAAGTCGGCTAATGACGCTGTAGAAGGAGGCAAGTCGGTTTCCGAGACAGTCGGCGCTATGAAAGAGATAGCGGGCAAAATAACGATAATAGAAGAGATAGCGCGCCAGACCAACCTGCTTGCACTGAATGCGGCAATAGAGGCCGCAAGGGCAGGAGAGCACGGCAAGGGCTTTGCGGTAGTGGCCTCAGAGGTAAGAAAACTGGCAGAGAGGAGCCAGACGGCAGCCGGGGAGATAAGCCATTTATCTTCAAGCAGTGTGCAGATAGCGGAGAAGGCCGGAGAGATGCTGGCCAAATTGGTGCCGGATATTCAGAAGACAGCTGAACTTGTTCAGGAGATAAGCGCAGCCAGCAGGGAGCAGGACTCAGGTGCGGGCCAGATAAACATGGCCATACAGCAACTGGACAAGGTGATACAGCAGAATGCGGGCGCGGCCGAGGAACTGGCTTCAACATCAGAAGAACTGGCGTCCCAGGCTGATCTGTTACAGACTGCTATTTCATTCTTTAAGATAGACGAATCATGTTCTGCCGGGAGAGTGACTAGGCAGACCAAGAGGCCGGAACACAAGGTCAACGTAGCACACTTAACACATGACATTAAAAAGTCCGAGACTCCAAGATCAGCGAAGGGCATAATAGCAGGGAGATCAGAGACAACGCGCGGCATAGCCCTTGATATGGGCAAGAGCGGCAATGGGCACGAAGCAGACAATGAGTTTGAGAAATATTAAAAGGTGGAGAGATATATGGTTAATGTTTTTATACATGGGAATATGCGTAGTGGCGGTAAAGATAATAAATTCATTTCGGGTGCCGTATTGCGGGGTCGTGCAGAAACTGAGTCTGATTTTGCGTTGGTTTTGATTAAAGGAGATCCATATGTTACTAAGCGGCCTGTAAGTAAAATTAAAGGAGAGGTATATTCTGTAGACGATAATTTACTTGGACTGATTGATAGGTTAAATAAACATAAAAGAATTACCAAAAGAGAACTTGTGAAGGCAAGATTGGAAAACGGTCAAGAGACTGAGGCATGGGTATACTTCTATACTGAGCCTTTAAATAATTCTGTTCTCGTGGAATCAGGAGAGTATTTATTTTAATGAGGTCAATATGCATGTATTGCAATGCAGTAGACATTGAGTCCTGAACAGATATTCGCAAAATGCGGACCTTAAAACCCACAATCGCCTCGCCGTCTGTAACAAAGACGCGGGCTATGTTGTAATTCTGCATCAGACATCCTCCGCTGATAGACTATACCAGCGCTCCGGCGATCGTCAAGGGCATCTTGACGTGTCAATTGACGCATCCGCTGCCTTGTCTGTACTATATTATGTAGTGCTTAAGATAGGAAATCTGAGATTATTATCGCCATTTATTCTGGCCCCGTTGTCTGGAATCAGCGATCTGCCGTTCCGGCTCATCAATCGTTCGTTCGGATGCGAGCTTGCCTTTCTTGAGATGATCAGCGCCCGCGCCCTTGTCAGTAAGAGCAGAAAGACCGGAGAAATGCTTTTATCAGTGCCTTATGATAGGCCTTTGGGTGTACAACTGTTGGCGAACGACCCCGACATACTCGAAAAGGCTTTGGAAATTACGGATGCGTATAAGTTCGATGTCGTAAACATCAATGCCGCCTGCCCTGTCGGTAAAGTTACCCGGCGGGGTGAAGGTGCGGGCCTGCTGAGGGAGCCCCGCAAGTTACAGGAACTTCTTAAGGCAGCGGTTAAGTGTTCCACAGCGCCGGTTACAGTAAAGATCAGGACCGGATGGGATGAGTCTTCGATCAATGCTAAGGACGTGGCGCTCAGCGCCCGCGATGCCGGGGTACAGGGACTATTTATCCATGGCAGGACCGCGGCCCAGGGGTACAGTGGGAAGACAGATTACCGTATCATTGGAGAAATTAAGAACTCGATCGATGTCCCGGTAATCGCCAGTGGAGATATCCTGTCCCCCGAACTGGCGAAGAAGATGTTCGATGAGACGGGCTGTGACGGTATAGTAATGGCACGCGGCGCCCTGGGTAATCCGTGGATTTTCAGGCAGACCGCTGCTTTTTTAAAGACCTGGAAAGCGGACCAGCATCCCGGCCTTGCCGAAATCCGCGCAACCATGCTCACTCACCTGCAGCTATGCTCCGATTATTACGGAGAGGACAATGGGACGATTATTTTCCGTAAATTTTTTGCGTGGTATATGCGGGGACTTCCTGAAACGAGGCCTCTCAGGGAAAAGGCCTTCCATGCCAAAACAACAGATCAGATGGTTTCTGTCATAGATGCGGCTTGTACTGAAAAAACAGGTCGTCTCCATGCCGCATAGGGCCAGGGTCCGGTTCAGGTCTGTTTAAGTTTGTTTTTTGTCTGTACTCTCCTTCCGGTTGCCTGATGTAAGCTGTTTTTCTCATCACTAATAAAACTATTCCTCATGGATTGATGACAAATGGACAAATTGGCCATATAATTTGGATAAGCATAGAAAAGTGCCAACGTGACGTTTAGAGGAGTGACAGGCTGATGCCAATCCCGGCGGAGTATCTGGAAATAAAATGCCTAGTTGTCGATGATGAGTCGTCCATGCTTAGAACTATAAGCAATATGCTTGCTAGAATAGGCTTCAAGAGTGTTGTATCTGCGGAGAATGGGAAGAAGGCCCTCGAGATCATCAAAGCAAAGCATGTGGACATGGTGATAGCTGATGTCCTTATGCCCGAAATGACCGGCATCGAGCTTTTCAAGACCATAAGGGAGGACAGAAACTACGATCACATTATCTTCATTTTCGTTACTGCGGAGGCGACCAGGCGGACCGTTGCGAGGGCTGCTGAAGAGGGCGGAGAGGGATACATTATCAAACCCTTTGTTATGGGAGTGCTGGAGGATAAAATAGCGAGGGCGCTCGAAAATAAGTTTAAGCCCGGTTCTCTCGAAACCTGTCTCAAAGACTTTGTTGCTGCAATGGCGAAGAAAGACTATCATAGCGCCGAAGAAGCCCTTTGCAAGGCCTCTGCCCTTGCACCCGATGCGGCAAAGGTAATGCATAATTTTGGCGTCCTTGCGCTTGCGAAAGGCAATGTCGATCGGGCGATAGAATGTTATAAAGAGGCCATAAAAAAGAACCCCATGTATGTGAAGTCTTATAATGCCCTCGGTGAAATTTACGAAAACATGGGGGACCTCGGCTCCGCCATAAAATATTACAAGTATGCGCATAATATAAGCCCCGCCAATACCGAGCGGGTCCTGGTGCTCAGCAAGCTTTTCTACAAGGCTGGAGAGAAGGACCAGGCGGAAACCATTCTGAAGGACGCTGTTTCCAACCTGCGGGAAGATATGGCGGAATCCGCTCATCTTCTGGGTGAAATTTACCTTGCGAAGAACGAAAGAGAAAAGGCGCTCGAAATACTGAAGAAGGCGTACAAGCAGAACCCGACGGATATTTATATAATGGAAAGTCTGGCTGAAGCGTACCGCAGGATGGCACAGCCGCAGCCGGCCCTTGAACTCTATAAAGACTGCCTGAAAATATCCCCGGATAATTCACAGGTATATTACAGCATGAGTAAGACATACCTGGAAACGTCCGACAAAACAAATGCCATAGAAACGCTGAAAAAGGCCTGGGTGCTCAACCCGCACTCGAAGGAGATAACGGCTGATCTGAAGGCCCTTGCCGAGAAGGAACGGCTAAGGCTCTAAATTCCTGATTGTGTCAGCGGGGTTCAGGCCCTTGCACGACTTCTGCAAAGCCTGCAGGCCGTATCCAGCGCGCGAATGCGTCACGCACATCACTCGGAGTGATTTTCAGGTAGTGCCTGGCGGCATTCAGCGGTTCGTCCAGGGGTAAATCCTCCACAGAGCGTTCCAGGAGTCCTGATGCGATGCCATCCACGCTAGCTTCTGAAAGAGGTATCTGGCGGATCAGAAGTGTCTTTGCCCTGCGCAATTCAGCAGCCGGTATTTTCTTTTTCTGCAGTAATCGCAGGTTCCGCTCCACAAGTGCGCGGGCCTTGTATACGTTGGGCGGGTCGCAGGCATAAAAGACCCCGAACAGTGCGCGGGTCTTCCGTGCATCGAGAAAGGACTCAACTGTGTATACCAATCCTGCCTGTTCGCGCAGATCGTGGTAAAGCCTCGTGGCGTAAAAGCCCCCTGACAGCACATGGTTTCCGACGTTCAGCTTGTAGTAGTCAGGATGAGAGCGGGTTATGCCGATCATCTCGGCAAGCACCACTTCGTCCTGCACGCGGCTCGCATCAGGCACTACAGAGGCCGTAACATTGTTAAGCGGGACGGCTGGATTGTCCGTATCGGGTTTGGGGCCGGCAGCCTTCCATTCGCCGAAATACTTTTCGATTACCGCGCTGGCTTCTTCCGTATTAACTCTGCCTATTACAACTATGGTGGTCAGGTCCGGCCTGTAGTTTTTCCGGAAGTAGTCCTTTACATCTTCGAGAGTGAGCTTCCCGACGCTTTCCGGAGTCGGCTGACGCAAAGAAGGGTCTCCAGCAGGATAAAGTTTCTCACGCAGTGTGTGTTTTGCGATATGGTCCGGACTCTGCAGTTTTCCGGCAAGCATGCCTTTGGTCTCCTCCTGAACTACGGCAAAGGCCGCTTCGGGCAAGGCCGGATGCAGCAGGTCATCGGAGATAAGCCGGACGCCGGCATCGAAATTATCAGCAGTCACCTTGAGGGAAAAAGTCGATCCGACAGAGGAGTCTGCGCCGATATCGTCCAGGGCTTTTCTCAGGGCGTGACTAATAAGATGCTTGTGGTTGATGACGAAGAGGGAATGCTCTCACTGGTTGAGAGGATAGTCACTGGCCAAAGAGAATATGTGGTTTTGAAAGCAGTATCCGCCAACGAGGCCCTGGACATTCTTTCAACTCACGATGTCGGCGTAGTGCTCGCCGATGTCCGCATGCCGGGCGTTGACGGACTTCAACTCCTTGAACGGATCAGGGAGACCCGGCCCGAGACAACAGTCATAATGATGACCGCATTCGGCTCCATAGGCAACGCGGTGGATGCCATGAAAAAAGGCGCTTACGACTATATCACAAAACCATTCCAGTATGACGACCTTCTTCTGGCTGTTGACAGGGCCTTCGAGAGAGTCCGCCTTTTGGACGACCGGCTTTATCTCCAGACGGAATTGCAGAAATGTTTCGGGTTCAGCGAACTCATCGGGAACAGCGTCGAAATGATGCGAGTGTATGGAACTATCAGGGATGTGGCAGGGACTTCGGCCCCGGTGCTCATCACAGGTGAAAGCGGCACAGGCAAGGAACTGGCAGCAAGGGCGATCCATTTCGAAAGCAGGAGAAAAGACCGGCGTTTTGTCACTATCAATTGTGCCGTATTGCCCGAGAACATTCTTGAGAGCGAACTCTTCGGACATATGCGTGGCTCATTCACCGGAGCAGTGCGGGACAAAAGAGGACTGCTTGAAGAGGCTGACGGCGGCACCCTTTTTCTGGATGAGGTAGCGGAACTAAGCCCTCAGATACAGGTCAAGCTTCTGCGCGTGCTCCAGGACGGAGGATTTCGCTCCATTGGTGATGTCAATGACAAGAAGGCAGACCTGCGCATAATCAGCGCCACCAATAAAAAACTGGAACACGAGATAGCAAAAGGGAATTTCAGGGAGGATTTGTATTACCGCCTGAATGTTATTTCACTGACCATGCCTGCCCTCAGAGAGAGGAGAGAAGACATTCCTGTTTTGGCCGGTTATTTTCTGAGAAAATATGCGAACAAATACGAGAAAGAGGTTACGGACATCTCCACTTCCGCCATGTGGTACGTCATCAACAGGCCCTGGAAGGGGAATGTCAGGGAATTGGAAAACG
>JADFXI010000098.1 GCA_015233655.1 Nitrospirota bacterium
TGACATCCATGATCTCATCGAGCGTAGCGCCTTCTGAGACAGCGCGGGCTATATGGGCTTCAAGCCAGTGCTCGCATCTCAACGCCGTCGAGGCGGCAACGGCAATCAGCTCGGCCGTCTTTGTATCCAGGGCCGCAGGCTCTCTGTAAATTGATTGACCTTTGATTATATATGGGTTGAATGTCCGTGGCCTCTCGCTGAGCATGCTGAGAAGGAAACCCAACCCGCCGCGCTGCTCAGTGATCATTTCAGACAGGGCCTCTGTGAGTCTCTTGTCCGCCATAGTATCTTTTGCCTTTTTGACAAGTTCTTTCTTGTTTCTTTCAGTCATCTCAATCTCTCCCCGGAAAGCTTTTTCTTGCATCTTATAATGCGCTTGGGAAAGTATAGCAAATAACACCGGCAACTGGTGTATAATCAGTGCTGACAGGAGGTGGCTGGAATGGAAGAAAACGTCTCAGAGGATTGTGAGAAAAAAATCAGAATAATGCGGTCCCTGCCTTTTTTCAGCCCCTTCACTGACAAGGAGTTGTACGTTATCCTCCAGACAAGCGTGTGGCTAAAGAAAAATTCCGGCGATATCGTCGTTCATGAAGGAGACGCAGGCAGGACTTTTTTCGTCATCCTTAAGGGCAGCGTCTGCATACAGAGACATACCGGCAGGGCCAATCTTAAAAAACCTATATTATGTTTAAGAAAAGGGCAGTGTTTTGGAGAGGTTGCCGTTGTTACAGGGCAGCCCAGAACAGCCGATGCCGTTGCTGAAGATGAAACCTTCATCCTTAAGATGGATGCCGATGTCCTGGACAAAGAGACTGACTCCCTCGAGCTTAGGTCCATACAGTTGAAGTTCTACAAGATATTCTCCAGTATTTTAGCCAGCAGGCTTGTTCTTACTGACGATTTGCTTATCAAAGCCAGTATGTACTGAATCTCTCAGCAACAAAACATGGGGAAAATTGCCCTAGCAGTTGCGGTAAATTTCCCCGCATACTACGACAGCAAACATGTTATAGATTTAATGCTGTGCAATAGCCCTAATTATAGTTAGTGCATACTTGGGGTTTTTCCAAAACATTACAATGTTGTAGGGTGGCTCCGGCTTCACGGCATTCTATCGCGCTTTTCGTTTCCAAATGGCTTACGGGCAGGCACCAAAGTTGCAAGTATTGTCACTGCGCTAAATTAAGTGCCTGCAAGTTCTTAATAAAATAGGCAAGGAGGCAGCTCACGGTATGATGACACCAAGAGAGACTGTTTTAAAAGCATTCGAGGGCGGCAAGGCTGAGAGAGTGCCGGTAACACTCTTCGGCGGAGGCATGTGGAGCATCAAAGATTATGGTACGACTTTTGAAGAGCTTGCCGGCAATGCAGAGAAAATGGTGGATATGTGCGTTGTCGAGGCTGAAAAGATCAGAAGCGATATCGTATATGTCGGCTCCGGATTCAATAATTTCCATGCCTCGGCACTTGGCAGGGAATTCGGAGCAGGAATTAAATACCGCGAAATAGGCGCTCCTGATTTGACAAAACATTTTGTCGAGTCCGAAGAGGTCATATCAAAGCTCAACAAATCCGATATCTTCACCGATCCTGTTGTAAAGACCGTTATGGATACGACAATGCGGGTCAAAGAGAAGATAGGCGACAAGTATTTGGTCACCATGACATGTTGGGGCCCGTTCACCCTGGCTGCGCGTTTTGTAGGTGAAGAAGCCTTCATGAAATACACGTTTAAGAAGCCGACTTTTGTGGAAAAGATGGTCGATTTTTGCGCCGACCTGCTGATCATGCTTTACGAACCGCTTGTGAATGGCGGCCTTGAGGCCATCAGCATAGCAGACCCTACAGCATCGGGCGACCTGATCAACCCAAAACAGATGGCGCGCTATGCGGTCCCGGGGCTCAGGAAGATGAGCGACTGGGCCAAATCCAAGGGGGCGCACACGATACTGCATATATGCGGCAATACGGGTGACCGCCTTGAACAATTCATAGACACAGGGTGCTCAAGCATATTCTTCGATCAGAAGGTCGATATTGCGAAGGCCAAAGAGGTCCTTTTCGGGAAAATGAGTTTTGGCGGAAATGTCGCTCCTGTCCATGTGTTGCTTAACAAGACCGCAGCAGAAGTTGAGCAGGTCTGCAGGGAAACCATCGAAATCGCAGGGAAAGACGGCGGCTTCATACTTGTGCCGGGTTGTGATGTTCCGCCCACTATTCCGTTCGAGAACCTTAAAATTTTCCACGATGTCGCGCTCAACTGGAAGTATTAACAACGCTTGCTGTTTCTTGATTTCGTAGGAGGAGGTGAAGAATAGAGGGAACAGTGGTCAAGACCCTTAAAAGGGAGGGTAAAATGGGATTATTGGAATTTGTCAAAAAGCTTCTGGCCCTTGGGCCGGAAAGCAGCTCAAAGGAGGAGGAAACAATGGCTGATGCAAAGAAAATGACGTTGGAAGAAGTCAATGCGTACATGAAGGAAAAATGCGGTTTTGTGCCGAGGATGTTTCAGATCATCAACACTGTCACCCCTGATCCCGGCCGCACTTTTGCCGATTTTTATGCATCAATTTTCGGCGACGGCGCTCTTTCCAGGAAAGTTAAAGAACTCATGTTCATGTCCGGAGGAGTTGCTTACTGTTCGCCTAGATGTATTATCCATGCAATACCTGCTGTAAACGCAGGCGCTACCGGCGACGAGGTCTTCGAGGCGGCAGCAGTCGGAATGATACTTGCCGGTTTTGTTCCTGGCGGACCGGGAATCCCGTATGCCTTTGAGTATGCCCTTAAGTGCATCGAGATTGCCGACAAGTACAAAAAAGGCGAAAAGTGGGAATACCTCGCAGCGCCTAAATTTGACCACGGCGTATATTAAAAATCGCGCCGGAGGAAGGACTCAATAGGAAATAAAAAAAGGGGCAGCACCTTCGCCACGAAGGTGTTGCCCGAAGATAAAAGACCGAGCCTCATTATAGCATAGAAGGAGATAGAATGTTCACATTCAAAACAGCGCAAAAAGTATATGAAATAGCGGGCATAAAAGTCGGCGGACAGCCCGGGGAAAACCCGCCCCTGATGATTACCTCCATGTTCCACAACAAAGATAAGATAGTAGTGGACAGGAAAGGCAATTTTGACCGTCAGCGGGCCAAAGAAATAATAGAGAACCAGGAAAAGATGAGTGAAGTCACCGGGATACCGTCCATGGTCGCTATGGTCGCGAATTCTCCTGAAGAAGCGAAGATTTATATAGATTTCTTCCTTGCTACGACCAACATGCCTTTTGGCATCGATATGTGGGTCGCCGAGCAACGGGCCAAGGCTACCGAGTATGTCGCTGCAATCGGGGCCCAGGACAAGTTCCTGTACAACAGCATCACCCCGTGGGACAAAGACATAAAGGGGCAGGTGCAGAAACTTAAAGACCTGGGAATAAAACATGTGGTCATTCAGGCCTTCGACGACAGCGACCAGTCTCCATCAGGAAGGGTGAAATCCCTTGAGTCTATTCTTGCCCAGGGCGCCGACACATTCGAAACAATCATAGTGGACACTTCTGTCATGAATATGCCTTCCACCTCCTTCTCTCTGGCAGCCAACAGGCTCATAAAGGAAAAATACGGTTATCCCTGCGGCGGCGCTTATTCAAACGGCACGCACATGTGGAAGGAAATAAAGGAAAAATGGGGCATGGATGGTTTCAGGGCCATGGATGCAGTAGTACAGGGTATGTCCTCCGCTCTATGGAGCGACTTTAATTTCTCAGGGCCGGCTGTAACCGCATCGAGGGTCTTCCCGGCAGTAGCAAGCGCACACATGCTACTTTCCACGCTCGTATACGATGAATCAGGGGTCATATACGACAATCCGGACCTGCCTTTGCGGAAATATTACAGCGACTTCATTCATAAGCTGCAGGAAGGCGGGACCAGGAAGAAAGGCAAATAACATTAAGAAAAAGGAGATTGAACATCGATGAATTCGAGAGAAAGAGTACTGGACCTTTTTAAAGGCAAACCTATCGACAGGGTCCCCTGCTTCAGCGGAATGGGGAATATCACAGAGGAAGGTATAAACAAGCTCGGCTACAAATTCGCAGCGATACATTCGGATGCAAAAATGCTGGCCGACACGGCCGCATCGACTTATAAGCTCTTCGGCTTCGAGTCCGGCGTTGTTCCGGTAGACCTCTGCGTCGAGGCTGAAGCGATGGGATGCGCAATCAATGTATACCCTCATGCCGAGGGCATTCTTTACCCTACAATCAAGGAGAAACTCATCCACAAAGAAGATGAGATGGACATCACACTGCCCTCTGATCTTGCCTCAAAGGGAAGGGTCAAGCTCATATGTGATGCTATAAAACTGCTCAAAGCCGACATCGGTAACGACGTCGTCGTCGGCTCGTACGTGCTCGGCCCCTTTACCCTTGCGGGACAGGTCATGGAGCTGAACGACCTTCTCAAACTGTCTTTCAAAAAAGTGGACAAAGTGGCAAAACTGCTTGACCTGATGGCAGACGCCATCATCATAGTTGCAAAAGAGTATGAGAAGGCAGGCGTTGACTTCATTACGGTCAGGGAAATGGGAGCGACCTCAGATGTGTTGAGCCCCAGGGTATTCAAGAACCTCATCCTTCCGCCGCTGCAAAAGATATTAAAAGAACTCACGGCGTCTTCGGTGCTGCATATTTGCGGCAAGACTAACGATATCGTGACATTTATGATGGAAGCCGGCCCATCGGCCATAAGCGTCGAGCAGAAAAACGATGTTGCCGAAACAAGAAAAAAACTCGGAAAAGACGCCCTCATATTCGGCAACTACGATCCGTATAACGTATTGGTGTCGGGTGATGAAAACCTGGTCAGGTCGACAATGAGGCAATGCATCGACAACGGTGTAAGTGCCGTATGGCCCGGTTGTGACATCTGGCCTACGGTGCCGCCCCAGAATATGAGAGCTATGATGGACGAAATAAAAAATTATGGAGGTAAAGAGTAATGGCGGATGACGCGAAGAAACAGGAAATTTTCGATAAGATGAAAAACGGCGTTATACAGTATGACGAAGACGCGTGCAAAGAAGGCGCCCAGGAAGCCCTTGACGCCGGGCTGGATGCAAACGAGGCCATCTTCGACGGACTGGTTGCAGGAATGGAAGAAGTGGGAAGGCTATTCGAGGCGCAGGAGTATTTTGTGCCCGAAATACTTATGTGCGCTGATGCGCTTTATGCAGGCCTTGATATACTGAAGCCCCATTGCAAGCAGATGGACATCGGCGTAAAGGGCTCGGTCGTCATCGGCACGGTTGAAGGCGATGTCCATGACATAGGAAAGAACCTCGTCAAGATGATGTTCGATGTGGCCGGTTTCACGGTTTACGACCTGGGCAGGGATGTTCCGCTGGACCAATTTGTAGAAGAGCAGCTCAAGACCGATTCAGAACTCGTCTGCCTGTCCGCCATGATGACGACCTCAATGGTGGGAATGCCGAAGGTAATCGAAAAGATAAAGGCCAAGAACCCGAATTGCATGATCATGATCGGAGGCGCTCCTACGTCCCAGGAATTGGCTGACAAATGGGGTGCCGACGGCTATGCTACGGATGCGAGCAACGCCCTTAAAGAGGCCATCAAGATGGTAAGCTTCCTTAAAAAGCTTAGAGATGAAAAGCTCGCCAAGAAATAAGCGGGGGCAATGGACTCTGAGCAGCTTAAAGCTTATCTGAAGACAGAAGGCGCCACAATCGTCGGGGTGGGTGACCTCACCAGGTTTCTTGCAAAGGAAATCACCCATCTGGGCAGGGGAATCTCTCTGGCAATAAACAAGGGACTTACGCAAGACGCCATTGAGCGACTCTTAAAGCTTCAAAGACTGACTGAAGCATGGTTGAAGGACAGGGGATTCAGAAGCCTGTCGGTGCCGCCTGATTCGGACAGAATAAAGGGCAAGTATATAGCCAGGCTGTATCACCTGGTAAGTCATAAAACGGCTGCGACATGTGCCGGACTCGGATGGATCGGAAAGAACGGCCTTGTCATTAACAGTGATTACGGGTCTAAGTTGTCGTGGGCCACTGTTCTCACTGATGCACCTTTCTGGCCTGACAGCCCCTATATGGAATCAAAATGCGGCGATTGCGATCTCTGCGTCAAATATTGCCCGTCGGGCGCTGTGCAGGGACTGCTTTGGTCGAGGCAAGCTCCTGAGGCTGAGATAGTTGTTTATAAGAGATGCTTGTCCCTGAAGAAAAAACGACATGTTTTCGAGGAAAAACCCAACTGCGGGCTCTGCGTCACGATTTGCCCGTATTCTAGGAAAAAACAGGTTAAGGCCAAGGTCAGAGGAGTAAAAACAGGATCTTGACCTTTACAATCAAGCTAACTTGGGAGGACATAATAAATGGCTAATAAACACAAGGTGATTTTTCAGCCCGCAGGCCGAAGGGGAGAGATAGAGGATGGAAAAACAATCCTCGAGGCTGCGCAGGCGCTTGGAGTTGATCTTGAGGCGCTTTGCGGGAATAAAAAAGTATGCGGCAAATGCAAGGTGAGGATCGAAGAAGGCTACTTTGAAAAAGATAACATGGAGTCCGGCATGGCACATATCACTCCGGCCGCTCCGACAGAAGACGAGTTGAAACACATCAAGCCCGAAGACGGGCCCGGCATCAGACTGGCCTGTTCATGCGAGGTCCACGGCGACCTTAAAATCTTTGTGCCGGAAAGGTCAAGGGCAGGGAAGCAGGTGGTCCGCAAGGCCGCCAAAGAGCTGATTATCGCCCTCGACCCGGCTGTCAAAAAATATACTGTAAAGCTTGCTTCTCCGACACTGCACGAAATGACCACCGGTGATTATGAGAGGGTCCTTAAGGAACTTGAGACAAGCTACGGACTTAAAGGACTCACCTTCGATTTCAAGACGCTTATTACTCTTCAGGATGTGCTTAGAGAGGGCGAATGGATGGCAACACTCACAGTCTGGCAAGGCAAAGAAATCGTCAAGGCCGAGCCGGGATCCGTTGAAGTTGCGTACGGGCTTGCGGTTGATATAGGGACGACTACCTGCGTCGGCTATCTCTGCGACCTTACCACCGGCAAGGTCGTCAATACGGAATCCATCATGAACCCTCAGGTCCCGTACGGAGAAGACGTCATGTCGAGAATAACATACGCCATGACCAACCCTGAAGGACTGAAGACGATGCAGGATGCCATAATCACAGGCCTGAACGAAATCATAGAGAAGGTCGTCACTGAAATAAAAAAAGACGGTCCTAATCCAGGCCATGCCATTGAGGACCTGACCATCGTTTTCAACACAGCCATGCATCATATTTTCCTGGGCCTTAACCCGGTCTACATCGGGCGCTCGCCATTTATCCCTGCGGTGCAACGCTCCCTGGACATCAAGGCGCGGGACCTCGGGCTGAAGATAAATCCAGGAAGTTACATCCATGTACTCCCCATCGAAGCCGGTTTTGTGGGGGCGGACAATTGCGGCGTCCTGATAGCACAGGAACAATATAACCAGGACGAGAAGGTCCTGATAATAGATATCGGTACCAACGGCGAGCTTCTGCTCGGAAACAGGGACCGGGTAAGCTCCACGTCCTGTGCAACCGGACCGGCCTTTGAGGGCGCCCAGATAAAGTTCGGGATGCGCGCTGCCCCGGGGGCGATCGAAAAAGTGAAGATTGATCCAGAGACAAAAGAGCCTAAATACATGGTCATCGGCAAAGCGGACTGGCATACCCATGTAGAAGGGAAAATAAATGCCAAGGGCATCTGCGGCTCGGCCATCATAGATGTAATTGCCGAGATGTTCAAGGCAGGCATTATCGACAAGACAGGCAAATTTGTGATGGACCTCGGCACCAACCGAGTTCGCCGGGACGCCGAAGGCAAGCCGGAATACGTCCTTGCCTGGGCTGATGAGACTTCGATTAATGCCGATATCACAGTGACCCAGGGCGATGTCAGGGCGCTCCAGCTTGCAAAGGGTGCGCTATATACGGGCGCAAAACTGATGATGAAAAAAATGGGATACGCCACGCTGGACAGGGTTGAACTTGCAGGGGCCTTCGGCAGTCATATCGACAGAGAGGCATCCCTGACGCTCGGCATGTTCCCAGATGTCCCGATCGAAAAAGTCGTCGTTGTCGGCAACGCTGCTGGAGACGGCGCCAGGATGGCGCTTCTCAATAAGGCCAAACGGGATGAGGCGGAGTATCGCGCAAGGTGGGTCGAGTTCCTCGAAATAGCGACTGACCCGGCTTTTGAAAAAGAGTTTATGCAGGCCATGCATATCCCCCACATGAAGGACAAGTTCCCTAATCTCAAAAAGATGCTTGAGGAACAAAAAAGTCCTGTAGCTGCAGGGATAAAGGGGTAGCATAGCACCAAAAAGAGAATGGCGACAAAAGTCATAATAAATCCGGGGGCCTGCGGGTTTCCCGCAACTGTCGTTATAGAGAAGATGGGCGGCAAGACCTTTTCGGTAGCCGTAACCTCTGAATGCGATATGGTCACGAAACTCGGCTCCGAATTAAAGGAGTTGGCATTGACGGACGTGTTCATAAGGTTTGCGGACAACCCGGTATACAGAAAAGGCTCAGTCTGCCTGCGGCATACGGCCTGTCCTGTTCTTTCAGGCATACTCAAAGCGCTGGAAGTGGAGGCAGGCCTTAATGTCCCAAAAGATGTTTCCATAACATTCGTGAAAGAAGAAAAAGGACCATCGTGAGCCATTTCACCATTCGATGCAGCAAATGCGGCACCACCTTGAAAGAAGTCTACTGTGCGCTTTGCGCCCACTGCGCAGACGCCCTTCTCGTGTCTGAATACCGCGACCCTTTTCAAGTCGACGATTTGCGCAAGGGCATCTGGAAGTTCAACTGGCTGCCGGTGCACAGCCCCGAATTCGTCCAACCCGGGCCGGTCGTGTATAAATCGCAGGGACTCTCCAGCCGCCTCGGGCTCAGCGGCCTTTATATAGCATTCAACGGCTGGTGGCCGGAACGCGGGGCCGAGGTCAAGACCTGCACCTTTAAAGAATTTGAAGCAGCAGTCGTCCTGCAGAATGCCATGGAAAACGGCATGCCCGGCCTTACAGTGGCATCGGCAGGCAATACTGCCAGGGCCTTTTGCCATCTCTCTCCGGTATGCGGGTTCCCCGTCATCATAGTTGTGCCGGGGATGTGCATTGTCGATATGTGGTATCCGAAAGGCCGCACCAAAGTACCGACGCTGGTAGTTTCAGACGGAGATTATGCGGATTCAATAGATGTGGCAAAGAGAGTGGCCCTTATCTCAGGCTGGCCCTTTGAGGGCGGTGTCAACAACATATCCAAGAGAGACGGGCTAGGCGTCGTGCTGCTGGAAGCGGTTGCTTGTATGGGCAGGCTCCCCGACTGCTATTTTCAGGCAGTGGGCAGCGGCGCCGGGGCTGTCGGCGTTTCTGAAATGGCTGCGCGGCTGGTCCGGGACGGCAGGTTCGGTGCCGTTTTACCCAAACTGCATTTGGCGCAGAACATACCGTTTACTCCAATGGTCAATGCATGGAACAAAGGAAGCCGGACACTTTTCAGTGAAGACCTGAATCCTGATTTGATCTGTGAAATCACCACTAGGGTGCTTTCGAGCCGCTACCCTGCATACAGCGTCAGGGGAGGCCTGTACGACGCCCTTGCCGCCTCAGGCGGTGCCATGTACGGAGTAACCAATGAAGAAGTGTACGAAGCCCAGGAGATATTCATGGATGCTGAAGGAATAGATATCGGTCCTGCCGCGGGAGTAGCTGTGGCAGCCCTTATTAACGCTGCTCGCTCAAATAAAATCCGTGAAAATGATACAATTCTTTTGAACATTACAGGCGGGGGCGAGAAAAAATTCGCTGAAACTCATAAAACATATAAGGTTGAACCTGTGCTCGTTACCAAAGATATTTCTGATGCCGATATCGAGTCATTGTTATGCCAAATCCTGAAGAAGAATTAATATCGGAACTGCGCCGGGGCGGAGTGGACCTCGTATGCACCCTTCCCTGCGACCGTGTGAAGAGACTTATCTCGATTCTAAGCTACCCCAAAAAGTCTTCGACTTTTCGGGGACCCCGTCAGACAGATATTTCACAGTTGCTGCACATTCCGCTGACAAGAGAGGAAGAAGGTGTCGGCATATGCGCCGGAGCTGCGCTGGCAGGAAAGCGTACGGCCATTGTCCTCCAAAACAGCGGCATCGGCAATATGATCAATGCCCTTTTGTCACTTACGTACTTTTATCGCCTGCCTCTTGCTCTTTTCATAAGCCACCGGGGAATCTACAAGGAAAAGATTGCCGCACAAATACCCATGGGCAAGAAGTTGCCCGGCATTCTTAAAGGCGCTGGAATCAGCTATTCACTGATCGAGAGCCGGGCTGATCTGAAAAATATCGGGAAAAAATTGACTTCCGTCTACCGTAAGAATTCGATACACGCTTTTCTGCTCAGCCCCGCTGTATGGGAAGACTCAACCTGCTCAGTCAAACCATCTATGGTTTCGTCGCCACCTGCCTTTTGTTCTGACAGGCCAGCAAAAGCAGGACATAAGGAGGTCAGGAAGCTGAAACCGGTTTTGACCCGTTACGAGATGCTCGAAATCATCGCTCCCTATCTTGACGATGCTGTTGTAGTAAGCAACCTGGGAGTGCCCTCAAAAGAGCTGTTTCACATTAAACATCGCCCTTCAAATTTTTATATGCTGGGAAGCATGGGCATGGCCACGCCAATCGGACTCGGGATTGCGCTTTCATCTGACAAAAAGATAATCGTCATCGACGGCGACGGCAGTCTTCTTATGAATCCCGGTAGCCTCGCTACTGCAGCCTATTGCTCGCCCGAAAATCTAACCATTCTGGCCATCGACAACGGCGCCTACGGCTCGACCGGAAACCAGCCTACTCTGACAGGCAAATGCGTGGATCTAGAACTGGTTGCCAGGGGATTCGGCATGCAAAACACCTGTAAAGTGGCTGGGAAAAGAGAGTTGTCGAGCATAATGAAGAAGAAAGACATTGGGCCTCGTTTCATACACTGCATTGCTCTGCCAGGGAACAGGGACGTTCCGAACATACCGCTTAGCCGGCTCGAAATCAAGAGACAAGTACAGGGTTTTCTGACAATCCGGTAGTTTTCCATCTCCCACAGCATGCTGTGTCCCATGGTATTTTTACCGTAAATGTGCGGTAATTTTACCTTTACTATAGACGGGAAAAGAGCTAAACTTTGTGCCGATGAAAAAATCCATACGGCCGGCGGGAGCATCTACGGAAAGAACAAATTTAAGGGCGTGTAATTTAATGTCCGAAAATCCGGACGTCGGAGTATTAATAAAGTACCTGGAAGGTATTAATCAGTCACAGATGAACTACTACGGTTATGAGTTAT
>JADFXI010000099.1 GCA_015233655.1 Nitrospirota bacterium
CTTTGTTCAAATCGTTTTCCCCGGTATTAATCACAATGACTTCAGGCTTTGTAGAAATGAATTGCAGAGGTCTCATCAGTTTTTGTTCCTCTTCATCAAAAGCGATATTTCGAAGAGGAATTTCTTTCTCAAGAGCATCCTTGCATTTAAGGAGCAGTTTCTTTTCCGCCTCGTTAGGTTTTTTCCCCTTCTTTGCGCCCTCCTCCATGCGTTCAAGCCTCTTGTCAACAAACTCCAGGTCTCCAAAGACAAACTCAAGTTCCAGGGTCTCTATGTCGCGCAAAGGATTGACGTCATTCAAGGGATGTGAAACAGCATCGCTTTCAAAGGCCCTGACCACATGAACAATTGCGTCGACATCCTTGATGAGGTCAAAGACCTTCCTGTTCTGCGCCATATCGCCTTTTGTAAGCCCGATATAATCTATGTATTCGACAGTGGCATACGTAATTTTCTTGGGTTTGTATATTTCGGCAAGTCTGTCAATTCTCTTGTCCGGGACTTTGACGACACCGAAATTCGGCTCGCCGCTGATTGTCGGATAGACTGTAGTATCGAGACTCTGCCCTGTAAGGGCATTAAAGACCGTGGTTTTTCCAGCATTTGAGAGCCCTATGATCGCCAGCTTCATCGTGTCTCCTTATTTCAGCATTCATCAATCAGCATTGATTTGAGTATTGGAGCATTTAATGGCTTCAAATGCGTACAGGATCCTTTTTTCTTTCTCCGCCTTGTCCGGCGGACAGACCTTCTCGGCAGTTTCCAGGCCCATTCGTTCAGCTTCATGTTTTGACGGAATGGCATCAAGGCCTTCTGCAACCAACGCTCCGTCAGATGTGGAAAGCAGTCTCGCTTCATCTCCGGTCGTCACAACGGCATAGGGGATTTGACAGTTGCCAGCAATGCGTCCGAAGGCCACAGAGTGTCGCTCCCAGGATTCCATCGAACCCATTACGCATTTAACTAGAAGAAAGCGCTTATCATGCACCTTTACAATAATATCTGCGCGCACATTAAAAGGGCACTCTGTCATTTGAACGGTGAACTCTCTGTTGACCTCCAGGTCATTCTCACTATAACCCTTGTCGGAAATCAGAAATTCAACTACCCTTCGCTGCACCTGGGTAAGCTGAAGGCCGGACAAATATTCATCCATCTGCTCTTTCCTCGCAATAAGAGAGGCCCTTTCTTCAGGGCTTTCAGGCGCTTTGCCGAGAGGTATATAGGTTGACATAAATAGTTTCCAACAGCCGTAAAACAGCCGGAAGTCGCCGGGAAAGAATACTTGTCTTTCCCGGTCGACGTCCACAGGCTGTAAGCTGCTAGCTCTTTATGCCTTCTTTAAGCTTGATAGCATATTTGGGATGCTCAAATGGGTGCATGGTAGGAAACTTTGAAAAGAGCCATCCTTTAAACAAACTCTTGCCGCCCTCAAAAATCTCGACGTGCACTGCGGCATTGTCCGGCTCACTGCTGCCCGACGTAATAGTGGTATCAGTCATTTTGAAGTCGGGAAGGAAGTCGCCGACCACCACTTTAATATCACTGTTAGGGACCTTGAAATCAGAATTCAACTTGATCTTGTACTCGCTTGTCTTGTTAGATCCTTTGTCATCGACTGTCAGCACTACTTTACCCCACTTCCCTTTAACCGTATCCGGAAGAACGACCTTTTTCTCTACCTTGGGCGCCATGGCCGCGCTGTCTCCGTGAGGAGGCATCGGTGCCTGAGGCTGCATCTGAGGGTTGCCCTGGGGCATCGGAGACTGTATAGGTGCAGCAGGAATCTGTTGCATGGCATGAGGCGACGTCTGCTGCTCGGGCTGCTTTTCCGCCTTCTTGCACCCGGCGATCAAACCTGCAATAGCAAGCATGATGACAATTACATTAACAACTCTTTTCATGTACAACCTCCGTTATATTATATTAGTAGTCGGCAGCCGCAAGCAGGTCACGCTAAGGGCCACTTTTATATTCATGGCGGAGAGGCAGGGATTCGAACCCTGGGTGAGGTGTTACCCCCACAACCGCTTAGCAGGCGGCTGCCTTCGACCGGCTCGGCCACCTCTCCATCAAGCAAGACTGATATATTATCAATAAAAGTATGGAATTGTAAACTCAGGCCTGCAGGCCATTTATTTCGGGGAACTGGAAATGCTCGGGGAATTATGCTATTTTATTACTTCGCATATATGACGCAGTCAAACAAACAAGGAGCAATAAAATGAAATTGTCCGGTGCAGAAATAATTCTGGAGTCCCTCAAGAAACTGGGAGTTAAGCATATTTTTGGATACCCAGGCGGCGTTATACTGAATATCTTTGACCTGCTTCATGATGACAAGGACTTAAAACTTATATTGACGCGTCATGAGCAGGGTGCGGTCCACGCTGCCGACGGCTATGCCCGGGCTACCGGAAGACCTGGCGTTGTGCTTGTGACGTCAGGGCCAGGTGCCACCAACACGGTTACAGGCATTGCGACCGCCTCTATGGACTCTATTCCAGTTGTTGTCCTCACCGGTCAGGTCCCGACTTTATTGATAGGAAACGATGCGTTTCAGGAAGCGGACATAGTCGGCATAACCAGACCATGCACCAAATACAATATACTTTGCAAAGATGTAAAAGAGTTGTCTATACAACTAAAAGAGTTGTTCCATATGGCGACGACCGGTCGACCAGGCCCCGTCCTTATGGACCTGCCGAAAGATGTGACTTCTGCCAAGACGGAATTCATCTGGCCTGAAAAAGTGGACATCAGGAGCTATAACCCGACTTACGAGGGAAACAGGTGGATGATAGAGAAGGCTGCGCATGAGATAGCAAAGGCAAAAAAGCCTGTGATTATCGCTGGAGGGGGCTGTATTATTTCCGAAGCCTCACACGAATTGCGCGAGTTTGCGGAACTGACCAAGGTGCCTGTGACCATGACCCTCATGGGTTTAGGGGCCTTCCCCGGCACTCATGATCTTTCACTTGGAATGCTCGGCATGCACGGCACATTTTACGCAAATTCAAGTGTTCAGGAATCAGACCTGCTGATTGCCATAGGCATGAGATTCGATGACCGTGTAACAGGAAAAATCGATAGCTTTGCTCCGCATGCCAAGATCGTCCATATTGATATCGACCCTACTTCCATCAGAAAAAATGTAAGGGTCGACATCCCTATCGTGGGTGATGTCAAAAATGTACTGACTGTGTTGAACAAAGTGCTCAAAAAAGACATTAAGGAACCGTGGGATGAGATAAGGAAAGCCTGGCTGAAGCAGATTGCCCTTTGGAAAAAGGAAAGGCCGCTCACATATACTTGGGATGAGAACATAATTAAACCTCAATTTGTAGTAGAGAAGATCTATGAGCTGACAAAGGGAGATGCCATTATCACCACAGAGGTCGGGCAGAACCAGATGTGGGCAGCCCAATTTTACAAGTTCGACAAACCCAGGCGCCTGCTGACCTCCGGAGGCCTCGGCACTATGGGGTATGGAATGCCTGCTGCCATCGGAGCGCAACTCGCCTGTCCTGACAAGCTTGTAATTGATATCGCGGGTGATGGAAGCATACAGATGAATATCCAGGAATTGGCCACGGCCGTTATATACAAGCTGCCCATCAAGGTTGCCATCCTGAAGAACCGTTATCTAGGCATGGTGAGACAATGGCAGGAACTCTTCTATCAGGAGCGTTACTCTCACACCAACCTCGACGTGACTCCTGATTTCGTTGAAGTGGCCCATGCCTACGGCGCAGTCGGACTTCGTGCAACAAAACCGAGCGAAGTCGAGCCGGTGCTCAAAGAGGCATTCAAAGTAAAGAGACCTGTATTTATGGACTTCGTCGTAGACTGGAAGGAAAAGGTTTATCCTATGGTCCCTGCAGGCGCTGCGATAGATAACATGCTTTTTGAAGAGAAGGAAAAAAAGACGGAGAAGAAACTAAAAGCAGTAAAATAGTGCCGGTGTCTGCAAAAGGTTTTGTCGGGCACTGAAAGCTGACAGTGTAATATAGGAGGATTTGAATGAGACATACATTATCGGTGCTTGTTGAAAATAAATTCGGCGTTCTTTCGAGGGTATCGGGCCTTTTCAGCGGCCGTGGATATAATATTGAAAGCCTTTCCGTGGCGGAGACAATAGACCCTCAGGTATCTATTATGACCATAGTCACCAGAGGTGACGATTGGGTCATAGAACAGATCTTCAAACAACTTAACAAGCTGATAGATGTGATCAAAGTTACTGACCTGACCGAACTCGACCATGTTGAGAGAGAGATGGTCCTTCTTAAAGTGTCCCCCCGTCAGGAGAATAAGGCCGAGGCTCTCCGGGTAGCCGAAATATTCAGGGGCCGAGTGGTGGATTCAAGTCCGAATTCTTACACAATTGAGATTACCGGCGATGAAAAGAAGATAGAGGCGTTTATCGAACTCATGAAACCCATGGGGATAAAGGAATTTGTCAGGACCGGAAAGGTCGCCATCGCCCGTGAAGTCACGAAGAAAAAGACGCCCTAGTGGAATAATACCGTCAAGAATATCTTAGTGTCTATTCGCGTAATGCAATAACGTGACTGATGCATTAATTTTGCCTTTAGAGTATAGTTATACCTTGCGGCTGCCTGTCGACAACTCCGAAATGCTGAAAAAATGATATAATTATCGCGTATGTGGCTACCAATTTTTCTAATAGCTCTCTGCATAATCATTAACGGCTTTTTCGCTGCTTCCGAAATTGCCGTGGTGACCAACAGAAGAACACGTATCAAGCACCTGGTGGATGAGGGCATAAAAAATGCCGATATCCTCTATAAACTCAGAGAGAAGCCAGACCGTTTTCTCGCAACCATACAGATCGGCATAACTCTGACTGCCGACCTGGCTTCAGCTATCGGAGGCGCTGCAGCAGTGAAGAACATTAAACCCCTGCTGCAGGCTGTTCCGGTGCAGTTTATATCAGCTTCGAGCGAGGCCATCGCAATCGGGATAGTTGTCATAGTAATAACTTTCTTTTTTCTCGTTTTCGGTGAGCTTATTCCAAAGTCCCTTGCGCTTTCAAATTCAGAAGCCATGGGGCTGCTGGTCGCTCCGCTTATTGATAAGTTTTCGAGGGTCGCTTATGTGCTGATCAGCCTTCTGACGGCCAGCTCGAATATGATATTGAAGCCATTCAACAAAAGGGCCTTCACCGAACGTGCTTTTGTATCAGAAGAAGAGGTCAAACTGCTTTTGGAAGAAGGCGGTGAACAGGGGGTCTTTGAACTTGATGAGAAGGAACTCATTCACAGCGTTTTTGAATTCACGGACACGTCTGTCAAAGAGGTCATGATCCCGGCGCTCCAGATGGTCACAGTCGGAATCTCGATGTCGGCTGATGAAGTAAAGTCGATTATTTTGGAGGAAAAATTTTCAAGATACCCGGTAATCGGCAAAGACCTCAATGATATCAGGGGAATCCTCTATGCCAAAGATTTTTACAATCTGATATCGAGAAACTCCCCCCCCCAACATTCACCGTATTATCAAGCCTCCCATATTCATTCCTGAAACCATGAAGATAAGTATCCTCCTTAGAGAAATGCAGAGAAAAAGGGTCCATATGGCAATTGCCATCGACGAGTATGGCGCGGTTTCAGGACTAGTGACTCTGGAAGACCTCCTCGAAGAAATAGTCGGCGAGATCCGCGACGAGTACGATACCGAGAGCCCGGTCATACAGCTCGAGGACGGCTCCATGATTATCGATGCATCAATAAGCGCAAGCGACCTTAATGAGGATTATAATATAGTAATTCCCGAATCAACGGAATATGAAACGCTTGGCGGTTTTATTGTAATGAGCCTCCAGCGAATACCCAAACCGGGCGATACGGTAGATTTCGAGAATAAGCGTTTCAGAATTATAGAAATGGTAGCGCAGAGAATCGCCAAGGTAAAGATGGAGATCCTGGCGGCTGAAGAGAATAAATAGGCGTCTTCTTTTGAACCCACATCTTAATAAATGGAGGAATTATGGAAAAGTGGAAATGCACCGTATGCGGTTATGTTTATGATCCTGAGTTTGGAGACCCTGATTCAGGTATAGCCCCTGGTACTGCTTTCGAAAGCATCCCGGACAGTTGGGTATGTCCCATTTGCGGCGCAACAAAAGACTTGTTCGAGAAAGAATGAGCCGTAGATGATTGCAAGGGAGTAATTATGAATGCAATTGAGATGTCCATCAAGATGGAAACCGATGCCATCAACTTCTATAAAGAAGCTGCGGACCGCACCAGCCATCCGGTCGGGAAAAAAATGTTTCTCTCGATCATTGAAGATGAAAAGAGGCATGTCAAAATGCTGGATGATCTTTTCAGAGGTCTGGACCTGACGCTCGAAGAAGTCGGCCCCATGACGAACATGAAGACGGTTTTTGAAGAGCTGAGGGACGAAATGATGCGGCGCATCACGGCTACAACCGATGAACTCGAGGTGCTCAGGATAGCCATGAATATGGAAAAAGAGGGGACGGAGTTTTACAGGAAAGCGCTAAAAGAAGCGAGGGCCGATAAAGAAAAGAAGCTATTCGAGAAGCTCGTCCTGGAAGAAGAACAGCACTTTGCCATATTCGAAAACACCTATTCTTTTTTATCCGACACCGGAAATTGGTTTATGTGGGACGAACACAGCATTGTCGACGGCGGGACTCCCTGGGCATAACCCGCGTTATTTCAGTCCCAGCACATCCTGCATGTCGTACAACCCGGGTTTCTGTCCGCCGACCCATAATGCGGCCTTCAATGCTCCACGGGCAAAAGTGTCCCTGCTCGAGGCTTTATGAGTAATCTCTATCCTCTCGCCAAGGCCGCCAAAAAGAACAGTATGTTCCCCTACAATATCACCTGCCCTGACGGTCTGGATACCTATTTCCTTCTTTGAACGCTCTCCGATAATCCCCTTTCTGGCATAGACCCCGACCTCGTCAAGGTCCCTCTGAACAGCCCCGGCGATGACCTGTGCCATTTTGAGGGCCGTTCCGCTCGGGGCGTCTTTTTTCAGGCGATGATGGGCCTCTATTATCTCAATGTCGTAATCATCGCCCAAGACCCTCGCCACATCACCCAGCACTTTCAGCAGAAGATTTACTCCGACACTCATATTGGGCGCCAATACCACTGGAATGTTTCCGGACAGGCCACGAATGGTATCTATCTCCTCTTTGGACAATCCAGTTGTGCCGATGACCATGGCCTTCCCTTTTTTCGCAGCAACCTCTATGTTTTGAATCGCGGCAGCAGGAGCAGTAAAGTCGATCACTACATCAGCGCCCCCGATTATATTTTCGAGATCGTCGTTCAGCTGCACCTTCTTTTCTCCCAGACCCAGCAGCAAGCCTATGTCTTTGCCTAAGTCTTTGTGGCCTTTCTTTTCGAGTGCGCCGCAAAGCATGATATCGGTATATTCTTCAGATACTGAGATAATCCTGCTCCCCATTCTTCCTGTGGCCCCGGTAACAATTATATTTTTCATGAAATGTCTTTGTCCTCCTCACCTTCATTTTCGGTCTGCTCTACCGGGACTTTGTATTCCTCTGAGGCCCATGTGCCCAAATCTATGAGCTTGCAACGTTCAGAGCAAAAGGGTTTAAAGGGGTTTTCTTCCCAGGTCGTTTTTTTCTTGCATGCCGGACACCTTACTTGCATCTTTACACTCTAGGCAGTTCGCGCTTTTGCCTGCTGTATCTTGATCCTTTTGCCCTTCATAATCATGTCATCGACCGAACGAATGACGCGGTCTGCAAGTTCGGACGGCACTTCAACAAAAGTAAATTTTTCGAGCACGTCGATATTGCCGATCTTGCTATAGGGTATATTCGCTTCTGAAGCAATGGATTTCACAATATCGGCCACCTTGATCTTGTCTTTTCTGCCGATGGTCATAAAGAGCCGCACAGACCCCTTGGTTACCGCAGCTTCTCCGGCCGGCTGTTCCTTCATCTCCCCGTATGCAGCGAAAAATGCCGCAGCGGCAATATCGGCAAAACTGTGACTCCCCGAAAGCTTTTCCACAGCCTTCATATAGCGCGTATGATTGCCGGCCTCTATTATCCCTGCGATGTCTTTAATGATATTCTGTTCCCTGGCCTTGAGAACATCCTCCGCTGAAGGCAATCTTTTTTTATCTATGACTGTTTTAGCTGTCGCTTCGATAAGCCGCAAATGGCGATACTCCCTCGGCGTTACAAACGTTATGGCTATGCCCGACTTCCCTGCCCTGCCCGTCCTCCCGATACGATGCACGTAGCTATCGGGATTTTGAGGAATGCTGAAGTTGATGACATGAGATACATTTTTAATATCCAACCCTCGCGCCGCAACGTCGGTAGCTACAAGAATATCGAGCATGCCTTCCCTGAACTTGTACATAACCTCGTCCCTTCTCGCCTGGGTAAAGTCTCCATGCAGGGCGCTCGCGTTGTAACCCAATTGGCCGAGCTTCATTGAAACTTCGTCGACTTCCCGTTTTGTGTGACAAAATATAATCGCGAGCTGAGGGCTCTCGACATCAAGCAGCCTCGAAAGCGCATTGATTTTGTCAGCTTCGCGCACCTCGTAGAATACCTGTTTGATCTGCGGGATAACTACGTCCTTCGGACTTATGCGAATCTTTTCCGGCTCCTTCATATACTTTCTGGCTATAAGCATAATGGGCTGAGGCATTGTCGCGGAAAAAAGCAGTGTTTGCCTCTCCTCCGGTATTGTCTTGAGTATCAGCTCCATGTCCTCAATAAAGCCCATATTCAGCATTTCATCGGCCTCATCGAGAACGGCAATCTTAACCGATGAAAGAGATAACGTCCTCCTGTTAATATGGTCGATGACCCTACCTGGCGTGCCGACTACGACATCGACGCCGTGTTTAAGGGCCTTAATCTGGTTTTCGATCGATTGCCCTCCATATACGGGCAGCACCCTTATACGTTGGCGACTGCCTATGCGGTCGATCTCCTGCGCGACCTGCACGGCAAGCTCTCTGGTAGGCTCAAGTATAATGGCAAACGGATGTCCGCTCTTCTTGCACATTTCAATAATGGGAATGCCGAAAGCAGCGGTCTTGCCGGTGCCTGTCTGTGCCTGCCCTATTATGTCCGCCCCGCCCATGATCAGCGGGATTACAGCAGCCTGTATCGGCGTAGGTTCTTCAAACCCGATGTCCGATATGGACCGCATAATTTCTTTTGATAATCCAAAATCTTCAAATCTCATTTATTATCTCTCCTCTTGAAATCCAAATTTAACAACTAATCAATATTCCGGCAGGGAGCTTTATACAGACAACAAAGCATTACGCATGACTTCAACCGGCGGCATCTTTCCGGTCCATAGTTCGAAAGCAAAAATACCCTGCCACAAAAGCATTCCGAGACCGCTTAATGTCCTGCATCCACGTTCGGATGCCATGCGGAGCAGCGGCGTCTCTCTATATATAAGATCACACACAGTATGCTTGTTGTTGAGCAGGGAAGCGTCGACAGGAACAGGGTCGTCGTGCTTAAGTCCCAACGGCGTAGCATTTATAACAATGTCTAATCCCGAAATGAATGCAGCTTTTTTAAAAGTTGCACTGTCAATGACGCCGGCATTGCCTTTGAGAGAATTCAGATGCAGCGCCAGCTGTTCCGCCTTTTCAGCAGCAGCATCATAAAGGCAAACCTCAGAAGCAGTTGTGCAGAGATAGTATCCAATAGCACGGGAGGCCCCGCCCGCGCCAACAACAAGAACTCTCTTGCCTTTAACATCTATGCCCGCTTCTGCCAGGGACTGCATGAATCCCCTCCCGTCGGTATTAAAACCCGTAAGCCTGCCGTCTTCGTTGCATATCGTATTGACAGCGCCGATAAAAGAAGCCTCTTCACTCACATTGTCAAGGAAGGGGATCACCTTCTCTTTGTGGGGAATCGTTACATTTACGCCTTTAAGGTCCAGGGCCCGTATAGAGTCCACCGCCTTGCCCAGCAAATCAGGCTTTACCAAAAATGTCACGTAACAATAGTCCATGTCGAAATTCGCAAAAGCGGCATTATGCATTACCGGTGAAAGGCTATGCTCGACAGGATATCCGAACAGCCCGACGATTTTCGTTTTTCCGCTGATATTCACTTGTCCCTCAAAATACAATTAACCAGTACCGTGTATTATACATCTTCAGCCCCTATCTTTGGAAAAGATTCGATGAAGGATACGGCCATTATCGATAGAGACGAAAATCCAAGAACTCTTTTATTCTCTGGAAAATTGTTTCTGCAACCGTAAGCTTCTTGCGAGGTCAGATATCAGAGACTATTGAATTCTTCAGCCGAAAGGCCTGATTGCGAGATTAATTTCCGTAACAGTCCTGGTCCGAGTTCGCTATGTTGAGGAACAGATAATGTCCACTGGTAGCCTGGCTTCGTCATCATTACATGAGAACCCTTTTGACGGATAGCAGTCCAACCAGCCTTTTGAAATTTACGAACTGCCTCGGAACCTGAACAGAGCCTTACGCTTTCGCCCATTAAAAGGCGACTTCAATCAATGTGGAAGGGTCGTGCGGCTGTTTGGATTCCATCACTTCGAGCCACCCTTCAACAGCTTCCTTTATATTGCCCATTGCCTCATCATAGGTCTTCCCTTGGGAAAGACACCCGGGAAGTGCGGGAACTTCGGCTACATAATAGCCTGCTTCGTCTTTTTCGATTACCACATGCAACTTCATAATCTATAGCTTATCACATATGTACGATATAGTGTCAAAGCACGTCACACAACCAACTGATTTATGGGCAGGCTGTGACATATTACATTCAG
Source organism: Nitrospirota bacterium (assembly GCA_015233655.1). Lineage (GTDB taxonomy): Bacteria > Nitrospirota > Thermodesulfovibrionia > Thermodesulfovibrionales > Dissulfurispiraceae > JADFXI01. The sequence goes on from JADFXI010000099.1 coordinate 10,827, forward strand.
AGTTATCTTTGCTATGCTAACTCATAGAACTCATTTTAGAAAGACTCACCTTGTGCAGTTTCAGCGGTTTTTATGCAAAAGCTTATCACCCCGAAGGCATCATAATCTTATTATTTGAAGTTTAATTACTTGCAGTTTAGGCTAGTTCATCAGCGCAAGAAAGTCCGTGGCTTGACATTTTATGGGAACAGAGTAGAATAAAATCAAAGCCTTTATAAACACTTATGTGCCATAACGGGGTTTATGAAAGCTGACTAAAGCGCTTGCCAATAACGCTGCTCTTGGGCGGTATTGCTGTTGTTTCGGGGTGCATCAAAGACTAATGAGAGACAAAATAGTGATATTTATAGGAGGCAGTGAAATGAAAAAGTTATTTTGGGGAACTTTTATTTTTGTATTAGCGTTGGCATTTTCTGCTCCGGCAATGGCAGGAATAAATATAGACATTGGGATTGCGCTTCCACCGCCCGTTGTATTTGCCGCGCCACCGGAGTTGATAGTGCTGCCGGGGACGTATGTCTATGTTGCCCCTGACATAGCCGATGACATCTTCTTCTACAATGGATGGTGGTGGCGTCCGTGGGAAGGCCGCTGGTATC
>JADFXI010000009.1 GCA_015233655.1 Nitrospirota bacterium
TGATCAGTCTGCGTCCGTCCCAATTCATGGTAGCTGCCGAAGGCATTTACCTGGTAAAGACTCGTATGTCCTCCTGAAGCTATGAGTGCCAAAAAGGGGAATTCAGGTTTGTCCTCTTCCAGAAAGGCTGAAAATATGTGGCCTTCAAGATGGTTGACGGCAACAAGAGGTATTCCGCGAACGTAGCCAACTGCTTTTGCGAACCCGCAGCCTACGAGCAGCGAACCGATCAGGCCAGGACCGTGACAGACCGCAATGGCATCAATAGCGTCGAAGGTGATGTTTGCAGCTGCAAGGGCTTCATCCACAACAGGCCAGATCATTTCTATATGCCTGCGAGACGCCAGTTCAGGCACAATCCCGCCGTACTTGCTATGGATGTCCGACTGGGAAGAAACGATAGAAGACAGGATTTGCTCGCCATGCGAAACTACTGCAGCAGACGTATCGTCGCAAGACGTATCAATACCGAGAATGATCATATTAACAGAGCTGGAGGCCGGTTTTATCCCCCACCATAAGAATGAAGTCCGCTCAGCAAAAGGTTTACACCCAGATAGGTGAAAACTGTGCAGACAAATCCGACAACAGCTACAATAGCTATCTTTTGCCCCCTCCAGCCCCTCAAAAATCTCGCATGGAGATAAATGCGTAAACAAACCAGGTAATCAACGACCACGTCTCCTTAGGGTCCCAGCTCCAATACCGGCCCCATGCCTGGTCCGCCCATATCGCTCCGAAAATAAGGCCGCCAAGAGTGAATATCGGAAAGCCTACAGCCACACTCTTATAAGTAAGGTCATCGAGCACGTCCGGGGACAAAGAAAACGAGGTGATAATATTTTTCAGCACGTGGCCGAATTTCCAGATTGCAAAGATTAAAGCGGCAGCCGCCAAATAACTGCCGAGCACAATAGCTCCCGAGCTGTTCCTGTATGTCGCCTTAAAAAGATAACTCTTTAAGAACGATTCGGGAGAACTCACAGCGACCCTGAAGACCAGAAAATCAATTCCCATGGCAAGGAGCACCGAAACAAAAATGCCAAGGGCAACAGTCCAGAAAACATAGCCGGCGCTTTTCTTGTCATCGGTGGTAGCCACCAGGTACATCATGGCTGTCGCAAAAGAGATGGCAAAGGCCGCATATGATGTAAAACTCATAGTGACATGCGCCAGGAGCCAGTTGCTCTGAAGGGCAGGTATCAGCGGATGAATATTTTTATCCATGCCGGATATGTCTATAAAGGCCAGGGCCATACCGGCAATAGGCGTGATAAATGCCCCAAAAGACCGGTTCCTGTACTTCCACTCGATTATGAGATAGCCCAGTATCAGACACCAGACGAAAAAGATGAGAGATTCATAAAGGTTGGTAAGAGGAATCGCCCTAAGTATCCCCATTTGGCCGATCTCGTAAAACTCCTTCCAACGCAGGAAGAACGCCATTGTGTGGGACACAAAGCCGACTGCGGTTATCGTTGTCGCGATAATCCCGACCGCGGAATTCCTGAAGACCAGGTAGGCTATATATGCAACCATTGCGAGGATATAAGCAATGCCGGATATTCCAAAAAATTGAGAACTGTCCATCAGAGACCTCCGTAGCTGTCGGCTGTTAGTTAAGCCTGCAATTCTTTCGTTATCTTATCTATCTTATGTTCAAACGAGATCTTGTTCTTATTCGCAGAGGCGGCTACAAAGACCTTGGCCCCGCCTTTCTCTTCACTGAATCTTACCCATACCCTTTCATGCCCCATAAAAAATGTGGCGTACAGACCCAATGTCATGACCAGGCAGCCGAGATACACGACACCCACGCCCGGATCTTTGCGCACCTGTAACCCGGTATATTGAGCGCCCCAGAGATGCTTGAACTCCACTGTCCCGTCTGCCACCTTCCAGGTCTGAGGCAGACGCGCCAGAATCCACTGGCGGTATTTCTGTTGTCCGTTCTCGGAAAATTCCACAAGGGCCGCAGGATTATGCATCATTTCAATATACGTATAGAGCCTGCCGGACTCATCCATGGCGAGCGCCGGACTAAAATCAATTACTTTCGCGCTTACGCCGCTGCCGGCAATGGCAAAGGTCTCGCCGAATTTGACATTAACTTCTTCTTTTGCCCCTTTATTGGAGGTGACCATAAACTTAAATATCGAATCTTTGCTCGGAGAGTATCCATAGCTCGACTGGTAGAAAGTAATGCCCTTATAATGTAAAGGGCTGTTGACATCAATTTCTCTTTCCTTTATCACTTCCCTGCCCTTCTCCAATATAGTCAACCGGCTCTTGAAAGATTTTGGAGTATCGGAATTATCATAAAAAGAGACATCAAAGTTGTCGCACCGTATTTCGAAACCGAGCGGAATCTGCATAGACTCGCTCTTGTAGGCAATATCTGACACATTCCCTTCAGGCAAATTCAGAGAAGCGTTAAAACCGAAAATCATGCCTATTACAGCTCCTGCCATAATGATCAAGATGCTCAAATGAACGACGTAAACTCCGAGTCTGCTGTATCTGCCCTTTTCAGAGTACAACTGAAACGCACCGCTGTCCTCCCGGACGTCTGCGGCAAACCCATTCCCCTTGAGGACCGCTCGCGCCTTCTCTGACGCGTTGCCGGGTTTGCCCTTTACGACAAATTCCCTTTTTATGGACATGGTACTGAATATTTCAGGTGCAAGAGGCTTGATGGGCTCCTTGACGACTTTCCAGATTTTCGGCAGTCTGTCAAGTGAACATATGACGAGATTCGCAGCGAAAACAAACAAGAACGACATAAACCACCACGAGCGGAACATGTCGGTAAAACCGAGTGTGTTCAATATGCGAAATGCGGTGGGCGCAAAGTTCTCACCGACAAACTTGGCAAGCAGTTTTATATTACGTTCAGGCTCGGCCTGCTGCTCAATTACGGTGCCGACGATGGATGTGAGTGATATTATCGAGAAAACAACCACCGCAAGTTTGACTGAAGAAAATATGTTCCATATAGTGTCTGTTAAGCTATTGTTTTTCCTGTCGCTACTCACCGGCTAAAGATTACCTCCTCTGCGAAGTGGTCGAGGCCAACTACGAATTTTAATATTAGCATTAACAACGCGCAATCTTCAAGAAAGAACAGCAAAGAGATTTGAACTTATTCGGGTTGTCCTGCAGCAATTTGAGTTATGCTTGTGACCGGAACAGTCGCGGTAAAGACCGAACCTTTGCCCTCTATACTCTCAGCAGCAAGATTGCCTCCGAGGATTTCAGACATCTTTCGCGCCATGCCAAGACCTGATATGGACTGGAGCAATGCCTCATCACCGATCAAGCTATTAATTTCATCATTGCTGAATCCTTTTCCGGTATCGGCAACCGATATTTCCAAATACTCTGTCTCATCCTTCATTTTTTCGGTAGCTAATATGGTGACAGTGCCGGCACTGGTATTAATCATGGCGTTATTCACGACATTCATCAAAATCTTCTTGAGCATCAACCGGTCTGTATGCAGTATCTTGTGCTCGAACTCGTCCTGGCAATCCGCAATCACCTCTATTTCTTTTGTGCCTTTCAGGCCCTTTGCGAAGGACTCAATTTCACTCATGAACTCACAAAGACTAAACTCTTCATTGACTTTAGCCAGCCTTCCCTGTTCAAGCTGGGCAATATCGTAAAGATTGTCCACGTACAGGAGAAGGCTTCTTGACACCCTCAACATATCATCGAGCGCCTCTCTGCCTTTGGCACCGAGTTGATGCTCATTCATAATCAACACATCAGCCGAAGCAGCCATGTCGGACAAGGGCACCCTTAGCTCATCTGAAAGGCCCTCGTAGGGAGCGCAGGACACCTTTGCCTTTGCAGTCTTGAGACTTTCCGATTGCATAGCTTCCTTGGTCTTCAGTTCATCCACCATCGACTCAAAGGCGTTTCTTAACTCAAGCAATTCCCCGCTGTAGTCCTTTCCGAGGCTGATATCGCCAAGACGTCCGTCAGCTACAATTTTAGTTGCGCTTATAATTTTTTCGACCGGTCTTGAAACAAGTTTAGGCCCAGAATAAGTGCTCTTGAAGAGCATGATTATCAGGACCACGCCGGCATATATGGCACACAATACCAATACAATAAGCAGGGGCCGTCCGACCTCGGCGTTGTCGATAGTCCCAACCAGACGGAAGGGGGCATTCTCCAGCGAGACAACATCGAAAAAGATGTTGTCCCTTAATTCCACGGCGTTGCCCTTTCCTTCCTTGGGAACATTGTATTTCATTCTTTTGTCAGGAAATCCCTTCTGCGTCAGGATCAGGTTTCCTTCCCTGTCGATCATTTCGACTTTTTCTGTTTTATAAACAGGGTTTTCAATGTGGAGAAGTCTGTAGAGCTTGTCAATATTCGGAACAGCGTAGACAAGACCTATTATTCCTTCTTTGTCATCAAAAACAGGCGCCAGGAAACCCATTCCGCTGTCGCTGCTGTAAAATATGCGTACCGACGGAGATTTCAGCTCAGCTACGGCCCCGGAAAAAAAACTTCTGTCCGACCAGTTGCTGCCTGTCAACTCTCTCTGCGTACTCGAAACAATGGTCCCGTCCTTTAACAAGAGAACGGCCATTTTGAATGGAGATGAAAGGACTGTCTCGTCAAGCAATTTCAGAGATGCCGCCTCAATGGCCCCCCTTGCGGAATCAGCAGCCTTCTTCTTTCTCTTGTCGGTAGCAGCAGCCAATAGAGTATTTACGGAGAGGGCCTCCCTGACAACTTCGTTTCTTGCAATATATTCGACGTTCTTTTTGGCCTGCTCGAACCACGTATCAACGACAAGCCTTTTCTCTGCGGATAGATTCATAAGATACTGCCTGTGATAATCAGCAAATGGGTTCTGAGGGACCAGGAAATAGAAACCGCAGGCAAGCGCAGCAAACATACCCAGCATGAAAAGGAAAGGAAAGAACAGGAGCCTGTTACTAATTTTCTTTGAAAATGATATTTTCATTCGGATTCCCGCTTATATTTTAAACAAAATTCAGATGTTGTTAACATACACTATTACAGCTTATTGATGCAAATATTCAAGGGTTTTTATCAAAGCCTCAGCCTTTTTCATGGTTTCGTAATATTCTCTTTCAGGGTCAGAATCGGCCACAATGCCCGCTCCTGCCTGGACATACGCGTAATTGTCTTTAATAACGAAAGAGCGTATGATGATGTTCAGGTCCATGCAGCCTGAAAAGCCGACATAACCGAGTGAGCCTGTATAGGGCCCGCGTGCGACAGGTTCGAGTTCATCGATAATTTCCATGCATCTTACCTTCGGCACGCCCGTAATAGTGCCGCCCGGGAAAACGGCCTTCGTGAGATCAAAGCAGTTTTTGCCGCTCTCGAGCAGCCCCTTTATGTTGGAGACAATATGTATCACATGCGAATAGTCCTCTGTTATCATTAGTTCATCCACTGAAACGCTGCCGAATTCGGCCACCCTTCCGATGTCGTTCCTCTCTAAATCTATAAGCATAATGTGCTCCGCCCTCTCCTTTTCATTGAGCAGCAATTCGGCCCTCATCAAAGCGTCCTCGTCAACATTCATGCCTCGCGGCCTGGTGCCGGCAATTGGCCTGGTTTCAATAATGCGGTCCTTCACCATGACAAGGCGTTCGGGCGACGAACTGACGATACAGTAATCTCCAAAATCAGCAAAGGCGGCAAATGGGGACGGGTTTATATGCCGCAGTATCTTATAAATGCCCCACGGCTCGACCCCTTCGACAGATGCAGAAAGCCGCTGGGACAGATTGGCCTGAAATATGTCTCCCGCAGCAATATATTCTTTGGCCTTCCTTACCATATCCATATAACGGTCCTTCCCGATTTCATGCTCAATCTCAAAGGCCCTTTTTCCTGCGGTCCCGGAACTTATGCTGCCGGAATACTTTTCACCGGGACGGTGTTCTCCATAAGCAGCAAGCTGTTCACTCAACCCGCCAATCGCGTCCGCCGCCTCTTCATAAGCCATCTGCCAGTCTACGTCCCCGAGTTCCCTGAATCCCTGTTCAGTCTGCCTGGCACCGGGAGACAGAACAAGCCATGCTTTTTTTTCAAAATGGTCAAAAGAAATGACCTTGTCAGCCATCATGAAATGAACATCGGGTATATGCAGGTCATCTACGGCATTTCGCGGAATGTCTTCGAGGTATCTGACAAAGTCATAGGAAAGCAATCCGATAGCGCCTCCCTGGAAAGGGGGAAGTTCCCTGGCAGGGACTTGAGGATAGGCGGAAACAAGCTCGTTCAACCGCTCCAACGGCGGCCTGAACGAAATAGCGTCTTTACCGCTTCCCGGCGAACTGATGTTCAGCTCGCCGTTCTTCGCATTCAGCACCAAATAAGGGTCAAAAGCGATAAACGAATAGCGGGCTATTTTGAACGGGCCCTTTACGCTCTCAAGGAGAATTCTATGCCGGCGCTGACACGATTTTGAAACCGCTTCATAAACCAGATACGGCTCGGCATAAGGTATCTGAATGAAAAGAGGAGGTACGCCGCCGCTTGAGGCTGCCGCGATAAAATCTGTCTTGCTCAGATTCAATTTCACTACAGCTTAGGTAACGTAATGCCCTTTTGCGCCTGATATTTACCGGCCTTGTCCTTGTACGATGTCTTGCACAGTTCCGCGGCCTGCAAAAAAATGAGCTGGGCTATGCCCTCGTTGGCATAAATTTTTGCCGGCAGCGGCGTAGTGTTGGATATTTCGATAGTGACATGCCCCTCCCATTCCGGCTCAAGAGGAGTTACATTGACAACTATTCCGCATCTCGCATAGGTAGATTTGCCCAGACAGATGACCAGCACGTCCCTCGGAATCCTGAAATATTCGAGAGACCTGGCAAGAGCGAACGAATTCGGAGGCACAATACATACGTCTCCCTTAAAATCAATAAAGCTTGCCGTATCGAATTTCTTGGGGTCTATGACTGTTGAATTAACATTCGTGAAAATCTTGAACTCGTCCTCTATCCGCATGTCGTATCCATAAGAGCTGATACCGTAAGATATGACGCCCTCTCTCGCCTGACTCTCCTGGAACGGCTCAATCATGCCTCCCAGCGCCATGTCATGTATCCACCTGTCATTTTTCACCATAACCCACTCCTCTGAAACATCGTCACGACATAACCCTCATTAAAATAACACAGCGTCACTAGAGCAGGCAAGAATAATGGAGATGATTATTTAATCCGATAGCGGCAGCCCGGCTTTCAGCCTTTCCCTCAACAGATATGCCTGTCCAAGAGAAATGCACGCGTCATTGCAGGGAACATGAATATTCGCGAATACTTTGAACCCGAGTGGTTCCAGAGCACCGACCGCTCTTTCAAATATGTAGCTGTTCTGAAAAACACCTCCGCTCAGCGCGACATGCCCTATGCCGTATGAGTCCCTTATGCGTGATGCCGCCGCCGCGATAGCGTCAACTATAGTATTATGGAACCTGGCAGCTATCCTGCTTTTTAATTCTCCGCTTTTTACCTCATCAATTATCTGCAGGACCGTTTCCGAAAAATCGATATTCAACGGACCGCTCCCCAGCACCGCAAAAGCATACGAGTCTGAAATGCCTTCTTCAATTTCATTTTCGAGCGCAATGGCGGCTTCGCCTTCAAACGTGTTGCTGTCACATACGCCGGCCAAAGCTGATACAGCATCAAAAAGACGTCCGGCGCCGGAAGATAGCGGGGAGAATTGCCGGTTAACAGCGAGTTTCAACATCATTTCAACCGTCTCGTAGCCATACCTGTCGACGAACGACACTGCTTCCAGGTTTTCCATAACAATACGCTTGAGGCGTTCGGGGTCTCTCTCCCTGATACGCGAAGCGCCGACTATAGCGCTAATTGCCGTTCTCCAACACTCCTTGATGGCCCTTTCTCCGCCCGGCAACGGCATATAATTAAAGTGTGCAGCCCTGCTGAAGCCGCCTATGCCGCATACAAGGAATTCTCCGCCCCATAGATTGCCGTCAGTCCCATAGCCCGTGCCATCCAGAGCAATCCCGATGACCTTATCTGTCAGCCCGTTTTCAGCCATTACCGATGCAATATGGGCATAGTGATGCTGCACAGCATATCCTTTTATGTCAGACCTGCTGATCTGCCTTAAGGCCCACTGCGTAGACAGATAACCCGGGTGCAGGTCATAAGCCAGCGCAACGGGCTCCGAGCGGTAAACCTGTTTCAGGTTGGCAAGCGTTTCCTCAAAAAAAAGCAGGGTCTCCAGGTTCTCCATATCGCCCATATGCTGGCTCACTACAGCATAATTGCCTTTTGTAATGGCAAAACAGTTCTTTAAGTCCGCACCGCATCCAAGCACATCCGGCCCGTCGTCTTTCAGCAAAATGGGATCAGGGACAAACCCGCGTGCCCGGCGCACAAACCGCGCAGCAGTGCCTTCCATCTTCCGACTTTTGATTTTAACTACCGAATCATCGACCCTCATGAAAATGTCTCTGTTATGGAAAAGGAATGCGTCGGCAATATCAGACAGCTTATCGGCTGCTTCGTTATTGTCGATGACTATGGGCTCTTCGGATATGTTTCCGCTAGTCATAACCAGGGCCTTAAAATGATAGGCAGCAGACTGCAAACCGTCCGCTGCAGGATTATGAAACAAAAGATAATGAAGTGGCGTATACGGCAGCATAAAGCCTAGATATTTGTTTTTTGGGGCCACATCATAAGGCAGGGCAATCTCGTTTTTGTCGCCGCCATTGACCCTTTTTTTCAGCAGTACTATAGGCCTTCGCCAGTCCTTGAGCAACCGGTCCTCTTCAGCGGAAACAGCACAATATTTTTTGATAATGTCCGTAGCAGGAGACATCACGGCAAAGGGCTTGTTGCTCCGCCTCTTCTTTTCTCTCAGCTTTTGGACTGCCGTCTCATTCTCGGCATCACAACACAGATGAAAACCGCCGATGCCTTTTACAGCAATTATCGCACCCTGTTTCAACAAATCTATAGCTGTCTTTATTGGATCTCGTATTTCCTCAACGCTGCAATCCCGTCCCTTGATCACCAACTCCACTGCCGGACCGCACTGGGAACAGGCATTAGGCTGTGCATGAAACCTGCGGCTGCCGGGCTCATTGTACTCGCTCATGCATTTCGTACACATAGAAAACGGCGCCATAGTAGTGTTTGGCCGGTCATAGGGCACCTGTCTGGTTATTGAATATCTCGGGCCGCAATTAGTGCAGTTGATAAATGGATACAGATAGCGACGGTCCAGCGGGTTGAATAATTCGTTCCGGCATTCATCGCATAAGGAAGCGTCAGGTGAAACCAGCGTAAAACTGCCGCTGTCGCTGCTGCTGATGATTATGAAATCATCATGGCCCTTTGCAGGCACCTCGCGCACATCTACCGTATCAATCTTTGCTAAAGGAGGATGACGCCTCTGCACAGCATCGATAAAATCTTCGCACCTGTCACCCTCGACCTCGATCACAACCCCGCCAGAGGTATTCCTGACAGATCCCTTGACGCCGAATTCCTTTGCGAGATTATAAACAAAGGGCCTGAATCCTACTCCCTGAACAATACCCTTAATGGAGAGAAGAAAACTTTTCATTCATGATTATAATTCTGCCGGCTGCGGATGAGCAAGTCTCTTAATATAAAGCTGAACTTTTGTTATACTTAAATTAAGGAGGGTCTGATATGAATATGCGAGCCTATTACAGAAGTCTTGCGGTCGCTTTGGGTTGCGCTTTTGCGTTTTCCCTGCTCGCCGCTCCATCGTATGCAAAGTCAAAAGAAGAGATTGACGCGAGCGTCAAAGGGACTGTTCGCCTCTTCAAGAAGGAAATTAAAGGCGGCAGTGAGTATATGAAGGGTGCCAAGGGAATGCTTGTCATGTCGGGCATTACAAAGGCTGGGTTCATAATAGGCGGGAAGTACGGTCAGGGTGCATTGCTGGTCGGCAACAAGACCGCAGGCTATTACAGCCTCGCGGAGGGTTCGGTGGGATGGCAGATTGGCGCCGAGCAGTACGACATGGTAATACTTTTTATGACTGATGAAGTGCTCAATAAATTCAAAAACAGCGAAAACTGGGAAGCCGGGGTTGACGCCGAGATCACCCTAATAACCCAAGGCACCGGAGTGTCTGTAGAGACCCTTAGAAGCCAGCACCCGATTGCCGGCTTTATCTTCGGCCAGAAGGGCTTGATGGGAGGGTTGTCTATCAAGGGGGCGAAGTTCACCAGGATACATCCCGATTAATATACAATATCGGGAGACGATAACGACTGCCTACGCTCAGCTTCAGGCAGCAGGATACTTTATGCGTTCAGCAGCTTATTTATCGTATCCCGCAATTTTTCGAGCTGGTAGGGCTTTGTCAGGCGTGCTTTGAATCCATATTTATGATAATCAGACACTGTATCATCATCCGAGTAACCGCTCGAAACAATTGCCCTGACGGCATTGTCTATTAAAATCAATTCGTCAATTGTCTCCCTGCCGCCCTTGCCGCCACGGATGGTCAAATCCAGAATAACAATATCAAATGGCTTGCCTGACTCACCGGCGCTCTTGTATTTCTCTATGGCGACTTCTCCGGTTTCCGCCAGTTCCACCTCATGCCCGAGGGCCTTAATCAGCTCGGCGGCTATGTTTCGTATCATTTCCTCGTCATCCATTACGAGGACCCTGCCCTTATGCACAGCCGCGTATACTGCCCCTGGTTCTTTAACTTCCATTTCCGCCTCGGTCGCCGGCAGATATATAGAAAACGTCGTGCCCTTGCCAGGCACTGAAGTCACGTCGATCAGACCGCCATGGTTTCTGATGATCGAATAAGACGTCGCCAGTCCAAGGCCGGTGCCCTTCTCTTTAGTCGTAAAATACGGATCAAAAATCTTTCTCATGTAGTGTTCGGGAATGCCTATACCGTGGTCCTGAACAGAAATCTCAACATACTTCCCGGCTTCCAGGCCTTTAGGCAGTCCCCTCTCCGGCGTCCGCACATTCTTTGCAGTAATAACGATGGCCCCGCCCATAGGCATGGCCTGATCGGCATTGAGCACGATGTTCTGGATCACCTGACCAATCTGCCCTTCATCAGCTTCCACAGCGCAAAGGTCATCCTCAATCATGATGCTGTAGTCCCGGCTTGAACCGCTGAGAGCAAACCTCACCGAGTTGCCGATTAATGGCACTAGTGAAATTTTCTTGGTAACAGGCATCCCGCCTTTCGAGAAGGTCAGGAGTTGGGTCGTCAGGTTTACAGACATATGCAGGGCCTTCTCTGCCTGTTCAAGCATGGCTAGAGAGCGCTCCTTCTGATCGAGGGTCGTTTTGGCCATTGAGATATATCCAAATATCCCCTGGAGCAAATTGTTGAAATCGTGCGCAATCCCTCCTGCCAGAGTTCCGATGGACTCGAGTTTTTGGGTCTTCAACCGTTCCTCTTCAAGAAGATATTTCTCCGTAATGTTGTTGACTGTTTCTACTGCTGATACAACTGTCCCTGAACTGTTGGTTACCGGAAAGGCCTTTGTCTCGACATACATTATGCCGCCGTTAATATCCGGATGTCTGTGGATTGCGGTATGAGGCTCCCCCGTACTAAAGACGTGACGTACGGCACATTCCTCTCCCTCCTCGTAGCATGGACGAAATGCGTTATGAGAGATCTCGTAGCAGTGCCTGCCGATTATGTCATGGCACGCCCTTCCAGCCTGCGCGCAGTAAGCTTTGTTAGTCATCCGAATGCGATAATCCCTGTCGATAACTATAAAGCCCTCGTCAACCGTGTCCAGAATGTTCCTTATGAATTGTTCGCTCTGCTCCAGTCTGTCTTCGGCCAGCTTGCGCTCGGTGATGTCACGCCATATTGCATGAAAAACAGTGCGCCCCGATAAATTAATTGCCTGAGAAATGACCTGAACATCTCTTATTTCTCCATCTTTTGTCCGATGCTTGACTTCAAATGCCGCCTTCTCTCCGTTCAACAGCATCCTTATCCTGGCCTGTATTTCTTCAGGACTCTCCACAGGATCGATATCGGAAAGTTTAAGGCCCGCAAACTCCTCCTTTGAGAAACCAAGCTGACGATGGGCCGCTTCATTGAACTCGATAATGGACCCATCAGAGTCGATGAGCAAAATACCGTCAGGGGACTGTTCAAACAAGGTGTGATAGCGTTTTTCACGGTCGGTCGTTAATTCCATTGAACTCTGTATGGATGAAATAAGCCTGGCAATATACAGAATGCCGACCAGAAACAAGAAAGATACAGTTAAAGCAATAATCTCTGCGGAGATATCGACGTTTGCCGCCCCTCCAGTGATAATTCGATAAAATACGATACCCCTGCGAAGCGCCATCAGGGAAATGGCCGTAAGAATTAAAGCCCCCAGCAGGCGTTTACCCGTAATTAGAATTAATCTGATCGCGAAGAAAACTGAAACTAGCTGAAGGATTATCGAAAGGCTGACTATGGTCAATTTAATGTTCATTCACTCTGCCTTCGTTATTCATCCAATAAGCGAACGAGGGACATTGCACCTAATTGAACAATACAGTTTTTGACAGCGGGTTGTCAATGAAGGCCAAACAGTCTATGAACAGGACTCAGCCATAGTTTATACTAGCTACTCGCATGAGGAAGATGTCGATGAAATGCCGGATGCCCGACGAAAAGTCAAAATTGGTGTACTCAACAGACAAAACCGTTTCCCGGAAAGAGAAGCCGGATGAAACGCCTCTGCAGACAAGCGCGCCTGCTGCACAGCAAAAGGTCACTGTCAGGCTCGACAGAAAAAGCCGGGGAGGCAAGACCGTCACAGTCATAGAGGGCCTCCAGATGCCGGGGAATAAACTTGAGGAACTTCTCAGACGACTGAAGGCGAAACTCGGCACCGGCGGAACGATCAGGGACACATCGCTCGAAATTCAAGGCGACCATAGGGACGCAGTACTGTCAACGCTTAAAAATATCGGATTCGCGCCAAAACGCTCAGGCGGCTGAGAGTGCTGATGTTCTTTCAGCCAGCTGCGACAGAACTCGCATTTTCCGTAACCGATATTGATCTCGCCGACTACCCTTTTAGATTCCCGGCATCATCCAGTGCAGCTTCATCAGGCGCTTCAGTACGGCCTGTGAAACAGCTTAGATGGCGTCCTTCAGTGCTTTGCCCGCCTTGAATCTTGCCGTCTTTGACGCCTTAATTTTTATGACTGCACCAGTCTGCGGATTGCGGCCTTTACGAGCAGCCCTCTTGCCGACCGAGAAGGTCCCGAATCCCACCAGAGTGATTTTGTTGCCCTTCTTCAGGGTCTTTTTAACGCCGTCAATAAATGAGTCTAACGACTTACCTGCCGCTGCCTTTGAGATGCCTGCATCTTTTGCCATCTTGTCAATGAGATCTGCCTTTGTCATATTCATTGCCCTCCTGTTTTAGATAAATATTAAAAAGTATACACCCTATACCAAAAAAATAATAGGCAGATGTCAATCGCGGACCCGAGCACGGGCTTTATTTTACGGATAAGCTGCATTATAATTTAGGAAAGGATCTATTCTTTTACATTTATAGGAGGATATCATGATGAAGACATTCGTGTTGATAATGCTTTGTGTATTTCTGGCCGCGGGTGCCGCTTACGCAGCGGAACTGGTGGTCCCAATGAATATGATCGACGCTAACGGGACCGGCAAGGCGATAGGTACGGTTACCGTCTCAGAGAGTCCTTACGGCACTATTTTCACACCCAAACTTAGTGGTCTTGCACCGGGACTGCACGGCTTTCATGTGCATCAAAACGCAGATTGCAGCATGGTCGAAAAAGACGGCCATAAAATGAGCGGCATGGCAGCAGGCGGCCACCTGGACCCTGCAGGAACAGGCAAACATGAGGGGCCCTACGGACAGGGACACCTTGGAGACCTGCCTGCTCTGTATGTCGATGCTGCAGGAAATGCGACCCTGCCTGTGCTTGCTCCGCGTCTGAAAACTGATGATCTCAAAGGCCGGGCACTTATGATACACGCAGGCGGCGACAATTATTCGGACTCTCCTGCAAAACTCGGAGGCGGCGGCGACCGTGTAGCCTGCGGTGTAATTAAGTAAGAAGCAAAAGGTTTTTTTTAAAGACGTCAGACGAATAATTGCATTTGACAGATTGGCGAATAGGTCCGGCGGTGAATGTGGCAGGGCCCGTATTTGTGCAGCGCTGCCATGTGCTCCCTAGTAAAATAACCCTTGTGCACGTCAAAGCCATACTCAGGGTACAGCTTATGGTATTCAACCATTGCCTGGTCCCTGGCCACTTTAGCCAGTATCGAGGCTGCGCTTATGGCCGGGACCTTATCGTCGCCCTTTATAATCGCCTCTACAGGCAGGTCCAGGTCAGGCGCATGGTTGCCGTCCACCAGCACTCTTTGCGGCCTGATCTTCAAACCTTCAACAGCACGCTTCATCGCAAGCAGCGTTGCATGAAGGACATTGAGTCTTTCTATCTCATCGAGACTTGCCTTCTCGATGCACCAGCTTAAAGCGAACAGCTTTATTTCTTCGCTAAGAATCTCCCGCCTCTGAGGGGACAATTTCTTTGAGTCAGCCAGCCCCTCAATCGGGCGTTCCGGATTCAGGATGACAGCTCCAACATAGACTTCCGCAGCGCCAGCTCCCCGCCCGGCCTCGTCACATCCGCATACGATCAACACCTGACTATCCTGCATAATGAAACCACAAAACTCCCGGCTGACGCCAAAACGTTTAATACTCCAATGATACACCAAACAATCCAGCTATATCAAAACAGCTTATTCTTTGGTGAAACAGCCGGGTGTCACACATTTATCTGTCACACATTTATCTTGACAGTGCCATTTCAAAGTTCTATATTTATGGATTACTTGATTATGTTTTATTAACTCCGGACAACAGGTATGAATACATATAAAAAAATATAGCTTCCAAACCGGGGGGTGCGGCATGAAACTGTCAAGAAGAGATTTTTTAAAGATTTCAGGCGGGACGGCTGTAGCAGGTGTGGCAGGCAGCGCGCTTTCAGGCCGGGAGGCTTCCGCAGAAACGCAGCAATTCAGGCTCAAGGGCGCCAAAGAGACGAAGACTATCTGTCCTTACTGCTCGGTTGGTTGCGGCATTATAGTCAATTCGGTAAATGGAAAGGTCATTAATGCTGAGGGCGATCCCGATCATCCTGTGAATGAGGGGACCCTCTGCTCAAAGGGGGCGTCTCTTTACCAACTCGTTAACAACCCTCACCGCCTCACGAAACCGAAATACAGGGCCGCCGGCTCAAGCGAATGGAAAGATGTCGAATGGGAATGGGCGCTGGACAACATCGCAAAAAAGATTAAGGACACAAGAGACAGGACTTTCAAAGTCTCGGCAAAATCACGGGTAAAGGAGAAGCAGCCCGACGGCACGGAAAGGGAAGTCGAGAAGGACTTCGTTGTTAACAGAACTGAAGCGATAGCCCACGTTGGAAGTGCGGCACTTGATAATGAGGAGTGCTACATGCTTCAGAAACTTCTTCGTTCGTGGGGCCTTGTCTATGTAGAACACCAGGCCCGAATATGACACTCCGCAACTGTAGCGGCTCTGGCAGAGTCGTTCGGACGCGGTGCAATGACAAACAACTGGATCGACATTAAGAACTCAGACGTAATCCTTGTGATGGGGGCCAATCCGGCAGAAAACCATCCGGTATCCATGAAATGGATATTGAAGGCAAAGGAGAGGGGCGCAAAGCTCGTAGTAGTAGACCCGCGGTTTACGAGGACAGCTGCGAAGGCGGACATTTACGCCGCGATGCGTTCAGGTACCGATATAGCCTTTCTTGGAGGCATGATCAAGTACATTATTGATCACCACCTGTTCTTCAAAGAATACGTAGTCGATTATACCAATGCAGCTTTTCTTGTAAATCCTGAATTCCAGTGTGCTGACGAACTCAACGGGCTTTTCTCAGGGTATGATGCGAAGACCAGAAAATATGACAAGAAGACCTGGGCTTTTCAGATGGATGAAAAAGGACTACCCAAAAAAGACCCTTCACTGAAAGACCCTCACTGCGTTTTTCAACTTTTAAAGAGACAATACTCCCGCTACACTCGGGACAAGGTTTCACAAATTACCGGTACCCCTAAAAACAAACTTCTCGAAGTATATAAAATCTTTGCCTCTACCGGCAGAAAGGACAGGGCCGGGACCGAGCTTTATGCCATGGGCTGGACTCAACATACAATAGGCACACAGAACATCAAGGCCATGTCCATTATCCAGCTTCTTCTCGGAAATATCGGCATCGCCGGAGGGGGCATCAATGCCCTCAGGGGTGAAAGCAATGTCCAGGGAAGTACCGACCACGGTCTTCTGTTCAACAGTCTTCCGGGTTATCTCCCTGTTGCCAACGCTTCCTGGGTAGATCTCAAAACCTACATTGACAAGAACACGCCTAAGACCAAGGACCCCAAGAGCGTCAACTGGTGGAGTAACAGGGGCAAATATATTACCAGTTATCTCAAGGCCCTTTACGGAAACAGCGCTACAAAGGAAAATGACTTCGGTTATTCATGGCTGCCCAAACTCGATGAAGGAATGAATTGTTCCTGGCTCATGCTTTTCGACCAGATGTTCAATGGACAGTTCGAAGGCTTTTTCGCGTGGGGACAGAATCCTGCGTGCTCCGGATCGAACGCAGGAAAAGTCAGAAAGGCGCTGTCTAAACTGAAGTGGATGGTGAACGTCAACCTCTTCGACAACGAGACAGGCTCGTTCTGGAGAGGACCTGGGGAGAACCCGTCAGATATTCAGACAGAGGTTTTTTTGCTTCCGGCATGTTCTTCCATTGAGAAGGAAGGCAGCATCACGAACAGCAGCCGTCTAGCGCAGTGGAGATACAAGGCGATTGATCCTGTCGGAGAATCGATGCCGGATGCCGAGATTATGAACGAACTCTACTTCAGGGTAAAGAGCCTTTACAGGAGAAAGGGCGGAATGTTTCGTGACCCCATATTTAATCTCACGTGGGACTATGGGGAGAAAGATACCAAAGGCAAAGTCAAAAAGGTAGACATCCATAACGTGGCAAAGGAAATAAACGGGTATTATCTGGAAGATGTAATAGACAATAAAGCCAATCCTCCCAAGCTGCTGGGCAAAAAGGGTGAACTTTGCGCGACTTTTGTCCACTTGCAGGATAATGGAGCTACTTCATGCGGCAACTGGATTTTTTCCCAGAGTTATACTCAAAAAGATGGGAAAATAATCAACATGATGGCCCGGAGAAAAAAGACAGACGCAACCGGTCTCGGTCTCTTCCCCGAATGGGCCTGGTGCTGGCCGGTCAACAGAAGGATTATTTACAACCGTGCATCCGTAGACCCACTCGGCAGGCCCTGGGACCCTCAGCGGGCTGTGATAAAATGGAACGCGGTAAAGCTCGACCCCAATACGAAGAAACCCGGCGTCTGGGAAGGCGACGTACCTGATGGACCAGCGCCACCCATGGCCGACGAGAAAGGCAAATACCCATTCATAATGAGGGCAGACGGTATGGGCGCTATATTCGGCCCCGGGCTCGCTGAAGGGCCCTTCCCCGAGCATTATGAAGCGCTGGAATGCCCTTTGCCCGCAAATCTCATGTCAGGACAGAGGATTAACCCGACTATGAAGATATTCCACGGAAAGACTAAAGACTCTGTCGAAGATGTATTTGCGTCATGCGATATTAGGTTCCCTTATGTAGCGACCACATATCGCATATCCGAGCACTGGCAGACCGGCGTTCTGACAAGGCACCAATCATGGCAGCTTGAGATGGCCCCGCAGCAGTTTGTAGAAATAAGTGAAGAACTCGCAAGAACAAAAGGGTTGAAAAACGGCGACAAAGTCTCAGTCACTTCCATCAGGGGAAAGATTTGGGCAGTCGCGATTGTTACCTCACGGCTCAGGCCCTTCAAGATAGCCAACTCCGTTGTTCATCAGATCGGTCTTCCCTGGTGTTTTGGATGGCAGTTTCCGGCGGACGGCAGCGGCGGGGACAGTTCGAATCTCCTGACTCCTACTATTGGCGATGCCAACACAATGATACCCGAGACAAAGGCCTTTATGGTCAACATCGAGAAGGCGTAGGGAGGGGCAAATGACAAGGAAAGCACTATTAATCTCACCTGAGATTTGCATAGGATGCAGGGGTTGCCAGACAGCTTGCAAGGAATGGAACCAGCTTGACGGCGTAAAGACTTCAAATGCGGGGAGCTTCGAAAACCCTCCGGACCTGATACCGGCCCTTTACAACAGGATAAGATATGTCGAGGTGCCGACAGAAGCCGAGGGCCAGCGATGGCTGTTTGTCAGTCAAAGGTGCATGCACTGCGGTGACGCAGGCTGCATGAAAATTTGTCCTGCTCCCGGTGCGCTCTACAAGACGCCTGAAGGCGCGGTGGCCTTCAGCAAGGAAAAGTGCATAGGCTGCAAATTATGCGTTACAGCTTGTCCCTTCGATGTGCCGAGATACGACAAAGACGGCAAGATTTCCAAGTGCCATCTGTGCTCCGACCGGATATCTCAAGGATTGCCTCCTGCCTGCGCAAAGGTCTGCCCTACCGGCGCCATACGTTATGGAGAAAGGGATGACCTGATTGCATCAGCAAAAAAGACCGGGCATGAAAAGGTTTACGGAGAGATGGACCTCACGGGGCTCGGTGCTCTATACGCCTTCAAAGATGCTCCGAGGCTTTACGGGATGAATGAGAATCCGGCAATTCCTGAGTCGGTCATCTTCTGGAACAATATTCTGAAGCCGCTCTCTTACCTTGGACTTGGAGGCGCGGTCGCATTGGCCCTCATACACTATGTGGCCTTCGGTCCCAAAAAAAATGAGGAGGTGACGAGAGATGAGTAATATGATAAGAAAGGCAGGGCCCTTTGAGATCGTGAACCACTGGGCCCTCGCGATAAGCTTCTTTGCTCTGGTACTGAGCGGGTTTGGGTTCCTCTTTCATCTTGAGCAGATGAACGCCCTGTTCGGAAGTTTTAGCCGGATGAGGTTTATCCATAATTGGGCGGGGGTCATATTCATGGTCTCTCTTTTCCTGACCATGTTCACCTATCTCCCGGTATCATTAAGACTTGGCTCCGACGACATTGGATGGATACTCAAGGCAGGCGGATATTTGTCCAAAAAGGCGGTTGTCCCTCCACAGGACATTATCAACACAGGGCAGAAGCTTTACTATCTCGTCTTTCTTCTGACCGGGTCCGCCATTTCTGCCTCAGGACTCGGCATCTGGTTTATTGCTGGCGTAAAAAAATGGGTACTAATTTCTCATTTGGTTCATAACATCAGTTTCGACCTGCTTGTGACGATTATCCCATTGCATATCTATCTCGGAACACTAGCTAACCCCGGAACATTCCGTATTATGGTTTATGGAACTGTGCCGCTGGAATGGGCCAGGAAGCGCCACGAAAAATGGGTAAGGCGGATGGGTTACTAAAAAAAGCCCCGCTGCAGGCAGCGGGGCTTTTTTTATCAAAGCAAACTGTTATTTTGCCTCTCTGGATTTTTCCCTTATCTTCGCTTCTTTTCCCTTTTTATCTCTGATGTAATAGAGCTTTGCTCTTCTTATTTTGCCGCGTTTTATCGTCTCTATCTTGTCTATGGAAGGCGAATGCACAGGAAAGATCCTTTCCACACCGACGCCGAAGGACATTTTGCGCACCATAAAAGTTTCTCTCACTCCGCTGCCTTTGCGGGCAATCACAACTCCCTCAAAAGGCTGAAGCCTCTCCTTGTCACCTTCTATGACCTTGACATATATCCTTACAGTATCTCCAATATTAAATGCCGGGACATCCCTCCTGAAACCTTCCTCAATTGCATGTATCTGATTCATCTTCTTCCCCCCTGCTTTCAGCCGCGTTTCTGTTTGAGCCAAGCTCGTTTAATATCTCAATATCTTCTCTGCTCAAAGAGACCTTTTCGAGCAGATCAGGCCGTTTGAGCAAAGTCCTTTTTATTGCTTCCCTTCTCCTGCTTTTCCAGATTGTCTTATGGTTCCCTGAAAGCAGCACATCCGGGACCTTCATTCCCATAAACTCTGGAGGCCTCGTATAATGAGGGTAATCCAAAAGGCCCCATGAAAAAGACTCTTCTTTCACGGAATCATCATCACCCAGCACTCCGGGGACAAGCCTGGCAACACTGTCTATTATAACCAACGCAGCCAGTTCTCCACCAGTTAAAACATAATCGCCTATAGAAATCTCTTCATCGACCAGCGATTCACGCACCCGCTCGTCGATTCCCTCATATCTGCCGCAAATTATAACTACCCTCCGGGCCTCCCGTGACAGTGATTCCGCCATGCCCTGTGTATACTGCTTTCCCTGGGGGCTCATCATTATCGTCAACCGGTCACGGCCGTCAGCCTTAATTGAATCGAGGGCCTTATAAATCGGCTCCACCTTCATGACCATTCCTGCACCGCCGCCATACGGGTAATCGTCCACGGTCCTGTGCTTGTCGGTGGTAAAGTCTCTGGGATTGAAAAGCTTTACATCAAGCAATCCCTTTTGCGCCGCTCTCTTAAGTATACTTTCTCCCAAATAGGCGGAAAACATTTCGGGAAAGATCGTAATTATATCAAATCCGGCATTCATTAGCCAATCAAAAGGGGCGTTCAAAAGCAAACGCCCCTTATATGTCATCGAATAAACAACAGTTATTCTAATATCTCAAGGACGCACCGTTTGCCTATTTTGGTCCCGGCGGCTCCAAGAATGGTCCTCATAGCACGGGCCGTCTTACCCTGCTTTCCGATCACCTTGCCGAGATCGCTCTGAAATACTCTGAGTTCGTATACCGTGGTCTTCTCACCTTCAACTTCAGACACTTTTACATCTTCAGGCTTGTCTACCAGTGCTTTGGCCATAGTCTCAATCAAAGTCTTCATTTCTTTCCACCTCCAAATTGGCAAATTGCTTTAGCACTCACCCTACAAAACACTGGTCCCGGAAACGCCGATCTAGAAGCCGGCTCTTTGTAATAGTTTCCTGACAGTGTCCGTAGGCTGCGCGCCGCGCTCAACCCAGTGCTTTGCCCGTTCCAAATTGACCTTTATTTCCGATGGTTCTTTTTTTGGATCGTATGTGCCTATAACTTCAACAAAAGGGCCGTCCCTTCTGGCCCTTGAGTCAGCTACGATAATTCTGTAAAATGGTTTCTTGTGCGCCCCAAGCCTGGTCAACCTGATCTTTACCAAATCTCACCTCCGTAATTAATAAGCAAATGCCGCATGTTAAACATCTGTTAACGAACCAAAAAAGTCAGAAGCCTTTAAACAGGAATAGATAGTCTAATATATTTATGTCTCTGTATGCAAGTCAATAAAAGAGTCGAGGCCTTCAGCATAACGCCTTAAAATCCAAAACCCTTGGGCATTCTGAACCCCTTGCCGCCTTTAAACATCTTCATCATTTTCTTCATCTCAAGGTATTGCTTGACCAGGCGGTTAACATCCGCCACCGTGGTGCCGCTTCCCATGGCGATCCTTTTTCTCCTGCTGCCGTTCATGATATTGTGGTTACGCCTCTCCGCCGGGGTCATGGAATTGATGATCGCCTCTATTCTAACAAACTCTTTCTCGTCTACTTTCACGTCCTTCATGGCCTTGTTCATCCCGGGTATCATGCCGAGCAGATTTTCCAGCGGCCCCATGCTTCGCAGTTTCTTAAGCTGGTCCTTCAGGTCTTCAAACGAAAAACTCTCCTCCATGATCTTCTTTTGAAGCTTCTCGGCCTCTTTTTGATCAAAAGACTGCTGGGCCTGTTCAATAAGCGTAAGCACATCACCCATGCCGAGTATTCTGCTCGCAACCCGGTCAGGATAAAAAGGCTCGAGCATATCTATCTTCTCGCCCGAGCCGATAAATTTTATAGGCTTGCCGGTTACGCTTCTTATGGAAAGAGCGGCACCGCCCCTGGAATCGCCATCCATTTTGGTCAGGATAATGCCGTCTACCCCGATCTGCTCATTAAAACTCTTTGCCATGTTAACTGCATCCTGCCCTGTCATTGCATCTGCAACAAGCATAACTTCACGCGGATTTACAGCAGCTTTTATCCGCTGCAATTCATTCATCAGGTCCTCATTTATATGCAGTCTTCCTGCGGTGTCGAGGATCACTATGTCCCTGCCGTCCAGCTTAGACTGCTTAACGGCATCGCTGCAGACGGTCACCGGGTCCTTAATTTCTTTCGTAGCGAAGACAGGAACTCCTATTTGCCTGCCGAGTGACATTAGCTGGTCAATAGCAGCGGGTCTCTGAAGGTCCGCTGCAACGAGCAAGGGCCTTCGGCCCTCCTTCTTAAAGAATGCCCCGAGTTTGGCGGAAGTTGTGGTTTTACCGGAGCCCTGAAGACCGATCATCATCACTATTGTAGGGGGATTCGGAGCGAGTTGTATGCGGCTATTGGCGGTGCCAAGCAGATCGCAGAGAGAGTCATAAACTATTTTGACGACCTGCTGTCCCGGAGAAAGGCTTTCGAGCACCTCTTTGCCGACGGCCCTCTCGCGGACATGCTCGATAAAGTCCTTGACTACCCTGAAATTCACATCGGCTTCGAGCAGCGCAAGTCTTATTTCTTTAAGCGCTACATCGACGTCTTCCTCTCTAAGAAGACCCCGGCCCTTTAATTTGCTGAATATGGCGTCAAGTTTATCGCTGAGTGATTCAAACATCGTTGCGGTTACGTGCCTTTTATAACAGGGTTTCTATCTCTTTTGAGAGGGTGGCTGCAAAATTAGGAATGAGCCCTATATGTTTATTTGCCAGTTTGCCCGTCTTGTCAATAATAAAACTCGTGGGGATGCTTATCACCTGGTATCTTCTGCTTGCCGTGCCGTCGTCAAGTGCCACCGGATAGCTGATCCCATACGTCTTGATAAAATTACTCACTGCCTTGCCTGCATCAGGCCCTTCGTCTATCGATATGGCCAGCACCGTAAATCCCTTGTCCTTATATCTTTCATAAGCAGATTTTATTTCAGGGGCAACCATCTGGCAAGGCGGACACCATGAGGCGAAAAACTCTATCATTACCACCTTGCCCTTGTAATCATCAAGACTTATCTTGGCGCCTTCAGGAGTCGAGAGAACAAAGGCAGGGGCGGCATCATTGCTGCTGAGCGACGCTCCCTTTTCACCCCTTGAGCACGATAAAAGCGATACTAAAACAAGGGCCGCCCCCAAAAAGCCTGCAAGCTTTTTCATCAGCCGGCTATGAGAGTGTCTATCTTCGCCTTAAGCTGCGGTTTTGGAACTGCTCCAACAACCTGGTCCACTTTCTGCCCGTCTTTGAAAAACATGATAGTCGGGATCCCCATAATTTTATACTTGCTCGCTACTTCAGGGTTTTCATCGGTATTCAACTTTCCGACTTTCAACTGGCCGGCATATTCCTTGGCCAATTCCTCAATTGTAGGAGCTATCATCCTGCAGGGTCCGCACCAGACAGCCCAGAAATCAACCATTACAAGACCGCTCGCCTGTAATACTTCGCTGTCCCATGCAGCGCTCGTAAGATCCACAATCCCTTCTGCCATAAATCCTCCTGCTCTTGAACTCAATTTAAAAATAAGTAAAATAATTATAGTTTTTAAATCAATATTTTGTCAATTTGACCGCACTTTGGATTATAATTATGCCAAGTTCATCAGGAGATAGATTTATGAAGCAGATTTCTTTAAAGGACATTTTTCTTGCGTTTTTAAAAATAGGCACATTTTCATTCGGCGGGGTCTATTCCATGCTTCCCCTTTTTGAAAAGGAGTTGGTGGAAAAACGAGGATGGCTCACTAGCGAAGAGTTCATCGATGGCGTCGCCATAGGGCAGATGACTCCAGGGCCGCCTATCGTCAATACCGGCATATGCACCGGCTATAAACTAAAAAAAATATGGGGGGCCGTAACAGCCGTTACCGGCATGGCGTTTACCGGAACCGTACTTGCCATAATACTTGCAGTCTTCTACGTCAAGACAAAAGATAGCCATCTGTTGCAATCAGTCATGAAAGGGGCAGGCGCGGCTGTAGTCGGGCTGCTGCTTTCCGTCATATACAAGATGGCTGTCAGGACCATTAAAGATTACAAGTCGTTTATGTTTGCGATATCGGCTTTTTTGGCCCTTGCCCTGTTCAAGACAAATCCTATAGGCCTGATCTTTGCAGCCGGAATAGTTGGGGTAATTGTCTACGGGTGGAGGAAATAAAATGCCTCTTCTGCTTAAGTTCTGCTGGATATTGGTCGTAGTCAACTCCCTCACCATTGGGGGAGGATTTGTCATGCTGCCCCTGCTGCAGCAAGAATTCGTGGAAAAATATCATTGGATAACCGACAAGGAATTTCTTGATGCAATCGCTGTGGGACAGCTTACTCCAGGGCCTCTTACAGTAATGAACGCCTTTATCGGATACAAAATTTACGGGCTTTCCGGCTCGCTGCTCGCGATGTTCAGTTCGTACTTGCCATGCGTGCTTATCGTAACACTCGTCTCAAAGTTCTATTTTGCTTATAAAAGCTCATTAATCGTAAATTCGAGTTTCAGAGGCATAAAAGCCGCAGTAGTGGGTCTCCTGGGGGCGGTTGCCATTTCGCTGGGACATGCTTCACTTATGGATTTCCCGACACTGGGCATTGCTGTCCTCAGCTTCGCGGCCATCTCCTTCGCAAAGATAGACCCTACTTTTATTATTATCGGCTCCGGCGTCCTGGGAGCACTTATCTATTCAGGCTGAGCTTGAGCGGCAGCCTGCTGCTGTTGCTGCCTGTAGAGGATCATATATTCTTTTTCGAGGTCTTCGTACTGGGTCTGCATGGATGAGAGGAGATCGCTCTTTTCGCCGAGTTTTTCCTCAAAATCCTTGATCCTGGCCACCATTGTTTCCTTTTCCTGAAGCATCTCGTCATATTTTGCGTCATCAGCAGCACCGGATTCCGGCCTCACTTCGACATCTTCTGCAATGCGCTTAAATTCCTCTTCCCAGGCCTGAAACTTCTCAGAAAGCGTTGAGTTTTCAGAATCGAGTATGGAAATAAATTTTTCCATTTCCTTGTTGTTCTTCTCTAAGACCGCTACGGACTCTTCGAGCGCAGCGCTTTCAACACCGCCTTCCATTATGCCTTTGATCTTTTCCTGCAACTCGTTATTGCTTTGCTGCAGAGAAGACAGCCGCTTTCTGGCACCCTCGAAAACGTCTTTGTAACACATCAGTTCCACTATAGTGCTCTTCTGGAAATTCACCATCCTCTGCAGCCGTTTGACCGCGCCGGGCTCAGCCGCGTCCTCTGACGCGCCGCTATCAGGCTGCACGGACTCAAATTGTGCCATCGAGGCAATATCATGAAGCGGCTCCTGTTGCTCCATCAAGTTTTCCGCTGGAAGATCCGGAAAGGATGCTTCATCCGGAGAAGGCCGCTCAAAAGTCTCCGGACCTCTCTCGCTCTTAAGATCGTTCAGCTTTCTCAGCGTCTTCTGATAAAGGTCTTTATTCTTCCTGTTATTGATAAAGAAGTAGATCGTGAGCAATAATAGTACCGCAGCAAACTCTGCCAGCAATAAAAAATAAAGCGGATCAATCATCATAATTCTCGTCGCACCCCGCGCAATTCATTTTTTCTTCGGTGCTCCTTTCTTTGTGTTCTTTTTCCTGCTCTTAATAATATTCACCACTTTTCTGGCTGCGAATATAGTGACCGCAATCGCTATCAGCACTCCATTAAAAATACCGAACTGTACGATAGCACGCTCCCATATCTTAACAGGCGCCTCGGTTTTTTTCTTGGGCTGAGGTACCGGCGGGGCCTTCTGTGCGGCCTGAACGACCGGCGGAGGCTCTACGGACTTAAACTGAATAGTCTTTGTGCGCTTGAAAGTCTTACCTTCGGCGAGCAGAGCAATAGCGTAATCACCCACCTGCGGCACGGTGAATTCAAATGAAAAAGACGGCCCGTTTGCCTGCAGGGGAAGTTTTGCTGTCTTGCCGTCAGGACCTGCAAGTTCAGCTGACAGCGAAATTTGGTCGAGTATATCTTTTTCGCTAATTGGTCCGCCATCCCTCTCAAGCCAGGCCTCGCCTTTCACCATCTCATTTTTATTAACGAAACTATTGTTGAAGGAACTCTTCAGACTCAGATTGGTCATGACAAAAACCTTGTTGCCTTCTTTAGTGCTGAGATTGACCTTCCATTTCCCGGGGTCAGGCTCAGTAACAGTTATCAAATCGAAGAGCTTTGTTTCAAACCACTGGATGTTCTTTCCGAACCTCTTCGGAGTATCCTTTCTCCCCGAAGGCTCCACCAGGGTCGTAGTTGTGCCGGCCTTTTTGCTGACAAAGACTATGGCCTCTTTAATGTCCTTATCAAGGGTGAAAGTGTCGCCATCAAAAGGGACTGAATCGGGAGATTTTATCTTCTCGAACATAGCTGCAAATATTACATGAATATCATTCTCTGTCAGGGCCAGTTTGAAGAAGCCACCGCATGCCTTTGCGAGGTCCTCAAGAAATTTCGCATCCGCCAGTTCACTGAACGCTATAGTTGAAAGCGTTATGCCGGACTTCGCGAGTTCCGGAAACAGGGCGGTCAGATTGCTGAGAGCTACGGCCTCTTTCTCTGCCGAACCAAGGGTAAGTTTGCCGTCAGAAAGCATGACCAACACCTTCTTTTTGGCTGTTGAAGTTTTCAGTTCTTCATAGCCTTTTTTTACGGCGTCATAAATATCGGTAGAAAATTCCCTGGAAGATACCTTGTTAATGGCCCTCACAAAACTGTCGTGGTTTTCTTTGGTATTCTTGGTAAGAGGCAAAAGGAGTTTTGCCGAATCGCCGAAACTCACAACAGCGACGCGATCATCACTGCCGAGAAGAGATACGAATAGCTTGGCAGACGTCTTTCTGCTGTCATGGGGGTCGGTTTTCCTCATACTTCCCGAGCTGTCTATGAGAAGAACAATGTCCGAACCCTTAGCCTCTGCAGGGGCGTCCTTTTTTTGCGCGGCTTGCTGGGTCGCCGGCTGAACGTTTTTTTCCTGGGCAGGTTTGTTATCGGCGAACGACATGGGCAAGAAACATGACAAAAACAAAACCATGAACAATAAGCCGGATTTCTTCATATCTTCCCCATGACTTAATATATCGGTTTTTTTATGTATAACTATAGCATAGGACAGTTTTACATAAAAAGCCCCCTCTCTGCCTTGTTCCCGTCGCCAGCACACCTTTCTGCTTTATATCTCTATGGCCGATCCAAAATTTGTAATGTTCATGTAACAAGCCTCTGCTATAATCAGACTTAAATTATGCTTGAATTCATTCGCTCCACTTATTTTCAGGGGCTTCTGGACAGCTTCTCAGCAGGAGTTGTAATATTCAACTCAGAGGGCTTTGTGTACGCCCTCAATAAGTCGGCATACTCTATTCTCGACCTTGATGGCGGGGACCAGGTCAGAAAGCAATGGCTGGAACTCTTCACAGGTTTTGAGCAGAAAAACACGCTCGAAGAAATGGTGCGTTATGTTACCGTGCACATGCAGCAGGCCCCTTACCATTTCACAGATCGCTTCACCAACAAAGAGGGCAGCCATCGATACCTTACCCTTATAGCCTCTCCGCTTATCTACCATGACAAACTCTTCGGAGTGGTGCTCGAAATAAATGACGTAACGAACATCTTTCTTCTTCATGAACGGGAAAAGAGCATTCTGCACGAAAAAAACGCACTTCAACAGGAGCGTTATGAGGGGTTGCTTAAAATATCGATGTCAGTGGCCCACCAGATCAGAAATCCGGTTACGATTATCGGGGGACTGGCACAGCGGCTTCCTAAGGAGATCGCTCTTTCGACAAGACAGATCGGATATTTCGATACTATCAGAAGCTGCGTAAAGAGGATGGAGAACATCGTCTCTGTTGTCAACGAGTACTCTTCCATAAATGCCGAAGAACGCCATGTAACAGCTGCTGCCCTCCTTATTCAGACAGCTCAGGAAGATGCTCTCCGTCGTTTTGCCGCGCTGCCCGTGGAAGTCGTATGGCAAATTGAGACCGAGCCGTGCGAACTCGTTGCGGCCATTAGTGACCTTTCCAGGGGGATTGCCGAAGTTTTTGCAAATTCGATAGAGTCCTTTACAGCGTCCCCGGGCATTATAAAAGTATACGGGTCCCTGCATGAAAAACTTTACAGGATCGAAATAGCAGATTCAGGCAAGGGAATTCCGGAAAGGAACCTTCCGTTTGTTTTCGATCCTTTCTTCACCACAAAAACTGTGGGGGTCGGCATGGGACTGTGCAAGGCTAAAAAGATAATAAAAGAGCACGGAGGCCATATAACTGTGCAAAATGGAGAAGGCGGCGGGACAACGGTACACATAGAACTTCCCCTGCCTCATTAGACGCCATATCATCCTTATTGCCGGTACTCTGCGCCGGAACGGCCACTATTTCCTTCTTGATAACTCCTCAAGCAGTTGCCGGGCCCTCTGGACATCCGGCTTTATCTTTAATCCTGCTTCCAATTCGCTTTTCGCTTTTTCAATTTCTCCAATTCTGTAGTAGAGAAGTCCAAGATTAAAATGGGCTTCAGCAAAGTTGGGGTTCAGCTTTATAGTAGTCATATATTGAACAGCGGCCTTGTCAAATTCGTTAAAAGTACAATATACATTGCCAAGATTGTTATGTGCCTCTTCCAGGTCAGGCTTCAGCTCAACAGCAATCAGAAACTGTTCCATCGCCTTGTCGATCATGCCTTTGTCGATATAAAACACTCCGAGCTTGTTATGTGCCATTGCATATCGGGGAAATCTTTTGACGGTGTCTTCCCACATCTTTTTGCCGTCTCCATAAGCCTCGTTCTGACGATAAGCGGCAAATGACATAAGGACTAGTGCGATGACAAATATAACCATTATCATCCTGTCGGCTATGGCATGTCCGGTTTTCTTCTTTATCATAAACACGCCCGTAACCGTACAAATAATCATTCCGACCGAAGGCAGATACGCGCGATATGTTTCAATAAGCCTCGGCGTAGTTACCAGGCTTTCGACAGAAAGGGCGATAAAGAACCACAATATACCGAAACCCATCAGCCGAAAATCGGGCGATGAGTTATTACTTGAATTGGAAATAGGGACATTGTCATTCGTATCCGCCTTTTGCCGTTTGCCTCTTACCAGATAGACACCAATGGCAAATAACAACGATAAGAACACGAATGAACCGGCTACCTGCGGTTCAAAGAGAGAACGAGATACCGGATATTCATAATCCAGGTCCAGGTGCAGAGGCAAAAAAAGCATTCGCAGGTAAGTGACAATTACTCTGAACTGGGTAAAAAAGTATTCCCCCCTGGAGTAGTCCCAGGTGAATCCGGCCAAATACGAGCCAGGGTCGATAAGGCTGGATGATCCACTCCCGGCGGCCCCTGCCATGCTCATTAGTGTCAGCGGAATGATACCAAGCAAGAACAGTATGGGAACAAGAGAGACCATCCTCCTCTTTAAAGGGCCCTTAAAGAAACAAAACTCATAGATCATTATCATAAAGGGCAAAGTAAAGGCGTTCTCCTTAGTCTTCATCGCCAGGACCGCCGAAATAAACGATATGCCGTAAAAGAAGATACGCCGATACCTGCCGGCCGCCTTTGTTTCTTCTCCCTCATCAACCAGGCGTGACTTCACATATGCTGCAACAGAAAGCAGATAGAAAAACGCGACGAGAGAGGCAAAACGCTGCATGACATACGTAACGGCAGCAGTCTGAAGCGGGTGCGCCGCGAACAGAAGTGATGATAGAAGAGCAATGAGACGCGAGTCCTTTTTTAAAGCCGAATCTGACATAAGCGGCGTTTTGAATGTCAATAGAACAACTAAATAAACCAGAATGGCGTTTGCCATATGAATGGCGATATTGACAACATGATAGCCTGTCACCGATAAGCCGTGTATCCTGTAGTTCAGAGCGAAGGTGAGATGAGCTATATATCTGGATATGAAAAAGTTGTAATGCTCAAAGCCTCGTGCTTCAGAGGGGTAAAGAAAATAATTAAAATCTTTGATAATAGGCTCGTTGACAATATGCATCTCTTCATCCCACTGAAAGGGGACATTGAGCGAGTTGGCATAGATTATGATAACAAGGAAGGCCAGACAGGCAATATGAAACAAATTGCTATGAGTTTGATTCTTCTTTAAAAGATTCTCCACATGCGTCCCGCCGAATTCTTTAGAGGCATTTAAAGATTATGAAAATGGCGGAGAGGCAGGGATTCGAACCCTGGGTGAGATATAATCCCACAACGGTTTTCGAGACCGCCCCGTTCAACCGCTCCGGCACCTCTCCATCGAACGATTAGTATAATCAATCAGTTATCGAAACGTCTATAGTCAACTACAGTAAAACTGTGGGATAAAAGATCAAGATGAAGAACAAGAACTAAGAATGGGCGGCGGAACATCGTATAACGCCATCTTCTCGGAAACATAAGGACACAGGAGAGGCCTAAGCCGCTCCTTATCACTTATATGCGGGTCCAGCCGGAGATATTCTCCACATCAGACTGGAGGCGCCTTCGGCTCGGCGCTGTCCGTGCCTGTGTTACCAATAAATTCCCTGACCGCATCCGTTAAGCCCGGGAGATCCTCCTGAATGACCTTCCACACTATCTCAAGATCAACTCCGAAATATTCATGTATCAGAAGATTTCTAAAATCCTTTATGTCTTGCCATTCTACATCAGAGCGTTTTTGTTTTAAATCGTCAGGAAGCTTCCCGACAGCCTCGCCGATAATCTCAAACTCCCTGATAACCGCAGAATATGTTTTTCTCTCGTTACAGAACTCCTCAAAAGTCTTACCGGTAACGTACTCTGTGACCGCATTGCATGAATCCAAAATGTCCGCAAGATATAGCTGAATATCCCTTTCAGGCATAAATAATCTGTTTTATAACTTTTTCTTTTATTGCCGCTTTTATGGAATGCTCAAACCCCAAGTCTATCTCTCTCGACATCTCTTGTTCTAAAAACCTTTTAAGCCTGAGAAAACTGTGAATGTTTTTCCTGGCTTTTTCTATTTCTACAACCATGTCGATATCGCTGGTGACTAATTGCTCACCACGTGCAAAGCTCCCGAAAATTCCTATACGGGTTACTCCGAATCTTTCATTCAGCAAGGCCTTGTTTTGTTTTAAATAAGAAATTATTTCATCAGTCGATAGTTTTTCCATGTCACCACCATGCCGCTCAAACTCATTACAATTATAACACGCTTGCAAGCCGCGGCGTAATGAAAGAATGAACAATGAGCAGCTTACCGGGCAACCGCTCCGGCACCTCTCCATGAACATAATAGTTTAATCAATCAGTCATAACTGCGTCTATACCTGAACAGCTCACAGGAATTCGGGGATATTCGTCAGTCCCCGAACGATATGCCTATCTCGCGCGCTGTTTTAATAGTGTCGATATCGGTCGGCACTCTCTTGATATTACCGATAACATCACTGAGCGGGATGGCCGTTACCACCGGAGGATTGAGAGCGACCATAGTACCGAACTTCTTCTCCTCTGCCATGCGAACGGCGGCCGCACCGAAGCGCAGGCCCATGAGGCGGTCGAATGTCGTGGGGGAGCCGCCGCGCTGGAGGTGACCCAGTACCAGAGAGCGTGTATCTTTGCCGGTCTTTCTGGCAATCTCCTTTGCCACGTATTCTCCGACACCGCCCAATACCACATGCTGCCTTCCGACTTCGCCATTTCCCTTGTCGATGACCCGCCCGCCTAAAGGAACAGCGCCTTCTGCAACAACAACTATGGCATAGTGATGTCCTTGCAGCTCAAGTTCACTGACATGATCACATATTTTATCGATATCAAAAGGGATTTCCGGGATTAGAATGACATTGGCCGAACCTGAAACGCCGCTGTGCAGGGCAATCCAACCGGCGTTGCGTCCCATAACCTCAACAACCATAACGCGGTCATGCGACTTGGCAGTGGAGTGAAGGCGGTCAATGGCCTCAGTTGCTATATTCACGGCAGTATCGAACCCGAACGTAATAACAGTCGCGCGTATGTCGTTATCTATAGTCTTGGGAACTCCTATGACCGGCATGCCCTTCTTGAAGAAATCATACGCTATCTCAAGACTGCCGTCACCACCAACAGCGATAAGACAATCGAAGCGAAGGCGTTTGAAGTTGTCCATTACTTTATCAGACACATCGCGGATCTCTGTCTCGCCTGCGAGGTTGGTAATGGGCATTTTGAACGGGTTCCCCTTATTCGTCGTCCCAAGAATGGTGCCGCCTAGGCTGCAGATGTCGTGGACCATGGCCGGTGTAAGGCGAAACATCTCGTCAGTATTGAGCAGTCCTGCATATCCGTTCTTTATCCCGTAGACTTCCCAATTCCTGCTGTCGGCGCCCATAACAACAGCCTTGATGACCGCATTAAGTCCGGGCGCGTCTCCCCCGCCAGTATTGATGGCAATTCTCATCCCCTTATCCATAATGCAACTCCTCCTCATGCGGAATTCAAGCCAGGGGCTTCCCGGCTGATATGGCCGAACGCTTTATCTTGGTCGTTGGCAATTATAGCATATAGCCGCCATGTGAGAGCAGGACTGACCCACTGCAGAAGTTCTGCTATAATAAATACATTCCTGCAGCTATTGGAGATGCGCAATGGAGGAACAGAGAATTCCGCCTGATCAGCCGCTGAAAGTTCAGCCTCTGAAAGAGGAGATTGAGCCACTAGACTCCCGCAAAAAATGGAGCTGTCTCGGGGCCGCCTGCTCCGATTCCTGCTGCTTCAGGTTCCAGCAGGCAAATATTTTCATTGATGAAGCCCTTCGCTTGGCCAGCCATTTCCCTCTGACTTTTAATGCCGCAAACAGCCCTGACGGGAAAAACAATCTTACTCTAAGCATAATTCTGAGGCCTACTGTAGAGAAAAATGCGTGTACATATTTACGTGAGGGTGAAGGCTGCGCTCTCGGCGAAGACAGGCCCATAGCCTGCAAGCAATTCCCGTTTTGCATGGTAAAAGGAGATGAAGGTGAGCAGAAAGCTGTATTAAAGCCATCCTGCCCCGGATTTTCGGACGAATCGGGAGAGCCCATCCTATTGTCTGACGGCTCGACAAACCCGGTCATTTATAATGAATGCCTGAAGCCTGCCATGATTGCAGCCGAAACAGCCGGGGAGACTCAGGCCTTTGTCGATACGCTGGTGAAGTACGACTTGATTTCCATCGCCTGCTGCGAGAGCAAAGGGCTGAAGGTATACCTATACATAATAGATGCTCAAAAACTTCATGCCCTTCCCAAAGATACGCGTGATGTGCTCCGGGCAAAGGGTTATATGGACCTTATTCTTGCTCATATTAATTCCGCAGTCCACCTGAGAGATTTTATAGACATATATCTGGACAGAAAAGCGAGGCAAGAAGTTACATAAGGGAAAATATTTCCCTAAAAAAGGAGCTTGTTTCCAAAAAAGGGAATAAGAACAGGGAAAGAAAAGTCCCGGTCAGGCAGTATCTTTCTTTTTGGCGGTGATTATTCCTGCCCAGCTTGATTCATATCCAACAACATCTTCACCGCTGCCATCCTTGAAAAACGAATAGCTTTCAGTCAGTTCTAAAATAATAGAGCGTTTTTCATCAGCAGACAGCAACCCGTAGAGCGGCGACTCTCTAAGAATTGAAACTATTTTTCTTAATATTTGCCAACTCATTTCCGGCACCTCGCTGCTAATAAATTAGCAATTTGGATGCCAGAACGTTATTTATATCCTGCCCTGACCATATCGAGGTATTGTATAAACAGTTCCGGGTCTATTGCATCGGCAAAGCAAAGCTTTTTTCCGCCAGGGCCTTTGACAAGTTTGCCGCTTTGATCAAGAAACAGCAGAAGACAGTCGTTCTTGTAATCATACTGATTGCCGAGCGCTGTTTCCTCAGCCGTCAGCTTTTTATTCAAATCGATGCGGACAGGTATAAAATCGTCCGATATTTTTTTCCCTATAGCAGGATTATCGTAAACGTTCTTCTGTAAAGATTCGCAGCGGGGGCATCCCTTGCCGAAATAAAAATCCACCAGAACAGGCTTATTCTCACCGGCTGCCATCTTCAGGCCGTCAGCCAACGAATACCAGTGAATCTCCGCCACAGCGGGCGCCGCAGCGAACAGCACATAAAAACACGCAATAAAAACTAAATTCTTCCTGATCATAAACAAAACCTCCAATAGTCGAACACTCTGGCTATATTATAGCACTTCACGAATTGTCCATTTTAAGGGTTTCTCAGGCGCTATGGATTATGTAGATAACTAGAAATACTGCGATGGCAAGAAGCGTGAGTGTGACCATTACATCCAGCAAAAAAGAAGGCTGATAAGTATCGGTATCGATCTGCTTCTCCATTTTTTTAAACCTGAAAAAAGCGAGCACACCCATCAATGCGCCGAACCCGACAAGCACGGCACCGAATATGGAAGAATAGCCTGGTGACGGAGCAACAACTTCTTTACCAAACGCCAGAGAAAACTGCCTTACAAACAGGGCAAACTTTTCTACGACAAAACCGAACGCCATAATCCCTATGCTGGTCCGAATCCATGCCAGGAAGGTCCGCTCATTTGCCATATGCACACGGCGATTGCGGTGCTTCGACGTCTCAATGTCAACTTCGCTCATCTCTGCGTCACCAACTGTTTTGGCCTAAGTACCTTTACCGACAACAAAGCTCCGACAATCACTCCCAAGACGGCACCTCCCGCAACATCGGACGGGAAGTGAGAAAGGTCTACGACCCTCATTAAACCTATTGTCCCCGCAGCGCAATAAAACGGAATACTGAACCGCGGAAATTGCTGCGCAAGTATATATGCGAAACAAAATACGACAGCGGAATGTCCCGAAGGGAAAGAATCGTACCCCCCTTTAAGAGATGGCCCGGCAAGCACGATGCCCTCCGCAAGGCGCGGCCGTGCCCGTCCTACGAGGTGTTTGAGCACCTGAACGGAAATCCCGGCTGAGAAAAAACTGAGCATCAACGCTTTGCCGGTATAACACATGTCTTCGCTGATTCTCCGGCCTATGACAAAAAGCAGACATGCAGCAATAAGGAGTGTAGAGCCGTGGCCTATAAAATTAATGAACGGATCAAAATGCCTTAACATGACGTATAAAGGTGATCTCATTTTATCGAGTTGCTTCAGCCATGACATGACCGGTTTGTCAGCCACGGAAAGGCATAACGGCAGAAGCAAGCCAAATAACAGTAATCTCCTATTTTCTTTCAAGAAGGGCATATCTTGCGTCCATATCCAGAACACGGAAGCCAAGGGCTTCAATTTTAGCTCTGTCCTTTGATTTTGCAATAACCAGTCCGTGCTGTGCCGGATTCAAAACTGCCTTGAGGTCCTCTTCATTCCCGGCATGGGCGATCTTATGGCCTGAATAAAAAACGATGCTTGGGTTATTGATCCCATATGTGATAATGCGCTCATCCGGGGGAAGAGTAACCTTGGCATACATGCTGTACCTGTATAATGTTCCCTGCAGATACTCGCCGGCAGCAGGCAGAGCTTTAACAATCAGCAGGATGAGAAATATTCCCATAAGGCCAAACACCAACGGATACTTCCCCTTACCGGCAATCAGGGCATATAACGCCATCACTGTTATGGCAGCCATGACCGCTGCCGCCACAAACAACCATCCTGTTTCCGATATGCCATATTTGGCCAGGTAGGTTCTGGCAAGCACCAGCCCGAGACAAAGCAGGGCAGATAAGAGCGCCATAAATGACCATGCAAAACGGTTCCAGCCCTTTTCTGTGGCGTCCATACCCGATGCCACGATTATGACTGCCGCCGGTATTGCAGGAAATATATAATTCGGAAGCTTGGTTGTGGAGAATGAAAAGAAAACCACTACAAATGTTGCCCATATAAAGGCAAACAGATTGAGAGCATCTTTCGACTTAAAAACCGCCCTTATCCCGGACGGAAGAAACGCAGCCCAAGGGAAAAGCCCCAGCAGTAAAACAGGTACATAGTAGTATATAGGACCGCTGTGGCCTGAAATCACACCGGCATAACGCTTAAAGTGGTGCTTGATGAAAAACTGTTCAAAAAACTCGCGCCCGTTCACAGAAAATTCTGCAGCATACCAGGGGACCGACAAAAGCAGGAAGACAAATATTCCCTTCAGGCTTACAATACTTCTGATACCGGACTTTCCCTCGGTTGCATAAAGATAAATGAGGGCTATACCGAAAGGGAATACGATTCCTATTAACCCCTTGGTAAGAAAAGCGAGCGCTGAAAAGGCGTAAAAGCCGCAGAGGTACAATTGCCCGACGCTCTCTGTTTTTTGCCTCGACATGTAAAATGAAAAAAGCGACAGGCTGATAAACAGCGTCAATACCATGTCCGTAACTGCGGTATGAGAATAAATAAGGAAGTAAACAGACAAAACGAATGAACATGCCGCATAAAACGCCCTCTTCTCCCCGTGTGAATGCATGACAAACAGGAACAGCGCCAGTGCCAGACATAAGGCCGCAAGGGCGGAAGGGAACCGCGCGGCAAAGTTATTGATGCCGAAGGCCTTGTACGATAATGCCATGAGCCAGTAGAAAAGTATCGGCTTGTCGTAGCGGTTTTCTCCGTTGTAAGTCGGCGTTATCCAGTTGCCGGTCTGCACCATTTCCTTGGTGGCGGCCGAAAAAACAGCCTCATCGACATCGACAAGAGGTATGAATCCCAACCTGAAAAAGGACAGTAGAAGCGCTGCGATGATCAACGGCAGGATATATTTGCTCTTTGTCATGAAATATCTCAACTACGGAAGTATAGCACAAAGATTATTGATATTAAAAAATGGGTATGACGGTCACTTCAAGCCCTTCAGCGCCTCAATGATGTCATCGAGTTCACCGGATGTAACAGGAATCACCGGCATTATTGGCGGATACCCTTTGACAATGTCCGCTTCCGGCTGCAATACGGATTTCTTGAGGTACTCCTCGTCAGCAACAATGTCACGTTCTTTTCCGCCGGTGATAACAATCTCTTTCCTTCCGAATATGCCTTTAAAGGTCGGCCCTATCTTGCCGGTGCCGTCTGTTGTGTGGCAGCCAAGGCAGCCCTTGACCTGAAGAAGATTCAGTCCCCTGTCCTTTGCTCCCTGCGGTGCAGCGGTCCCATACCATTTTTCGAAATCCTCGCCTGTCATGACAACCACCTTCGAAAGCATATGCGAATGTCCGGTGCCGCAATATTCCGTGCAAAAAATATCATACGATCCTATTTCATTCGGCGTGAACCAAAGATGGGTCTTCAGTCCTGGCACAGCGTCCTCTTTTATCCTGAATGCCGGTATATACAAGCTGTGGATCACATCAGCGGATGACAGAATCAGATTCACCGGTTTGCCGAGTGGGACATTCAGCGTATTACTCTGCTTGCCGTTTTTATATTCGAACTGCCATGACCACATCATGCCGGTAACTTTGACCGTCATAGCATCGTCAGGGGCGTTTCGCATATAGGAGAAATTGACCCACCCGTAATAGAACATCAAGAGGACCAGAACAGTAGGAATGACCGTCCAGACAATCTCAAGGAGAAGGTTGCCTTCTATCTGTTCGGCTTGCGGGTGTCTTTTTCTGTTGTATTTGACAACAAAATACAACATGAAAAAAGTTACCAGCACCAAAAGAACAACTGAGGTAACTGTTATGAACAGAAAAGTACTGTCAACTGCCGATACGATATTTGTAATGCCGGGTTTCATGCCCTCACCTTACCTGTACCAGACATCTACGAAAGTCAGTCCTATTATTGCCGTCAACGCGATGATCGCGAGAAAGACGACACCTTTGAGAAAGGCCCCTTCGTATCGAAGGTGCATAAAAAAAGCCAGGACCAATAGCGCTTTGACAGACGCAATAACAAGCGAAATCAGGACAGCGTATTGCGTAAAATGCATTTGCGCGACTGTGATAGTCGCCGCTGTCAGCAGCAAAAGAAGGCCCCATATCAATGCATAAGTTTTATATCCTGTTATATGACTGCCGTCTGTCTCCATATAATCCCCTAAGTAACCAGATAAAAAAGCGGAAAAAGGTAAATCCAGATAATATCTACAAAGTGCCAGTAGAGCCCTGTATTTTCGAGCTTAACGAACGACTCTCTGTTGATTATCTCCCTGCGGGTGAAAAAAAGCATCACTCCGATTACTCCTATCCCGATAATTACGTGCAGCGCGTGTATGCCTGTCATAACGTAATAGAGGCCGTAAAAAAGGATCTCCCCGCTGCTCCTCTTCAGAAGCAGCACTGAATCAGGATAGATGCCATGGCTTATCTTGGCGCTCCACTCAAAATATTTATTAACAAGAAAAATGCCCCCCATCAACATCGTACCGGCCTGAAGCAATGAAGACAGCTGCTTGTTCCCTTTTCTGATAGCGGTAATGGAAAGGGCCATCGTGAAGCTGCTGGTGATAAGAATTACCGTATTAATTGATCCTAGCAGGAGATTTTCCTCAAGCGCTGCTGTATGAAAATCCTGAGAATACTTGGAACGATATACTGAATAGAGAAGAAACATGCCGCCGAAAAAAAGCAATTCAGTAATGAGAAAAAACCACATGCCCAGCTTAGCGCCCTCGTAACCGCTGCCCGGTTCGTCCGCCCTACTTTTTGTCGTTTCCATAATGATACGGCCCTCGCGTAATTACAGGTATCTCCTCAAAATTTTCATGCGGAGGAGGAGAAGGGACCTTCCATTCCAGTGTCGTGCCTCCCCAGGGATTATCAGGGGCCTTAGGCCCTTTACGAATGGCTATTATAAGATTTCTGAATACTATTACAAAACCGGCAACGAGGATCCAGGAGCCGATGGTTGAGACAAGATGTCCAGTAAAATACTCCGGAGGATAATCGAAATACCTGCGCGGCATACCCTGGACGCCGAGTATGAACATGCTGAAATAGAGCATGTTAAATCCTACAAATAGAAAAAACCAGCCTATCTTCGCCTGCCTCTCGTTGTACATCCTTCCGAACATTTTCGGGAACCAGTAATGCAGCGCGGTCAGGAACGAGAACCCCATACCCCCGAACATAACGTAATGGAAATGGGCCACTATCCAGTAAGTGCCGTGCAGGTGCAGGTTTGCCGAGAGGGCGCCCTGAATAAGGCCTGTCAGTCCGCCTATCGAAAACAGGAAAATGAAGGTCAGCGCAAAGATCAGCGGCGCATCCACCCTGATCGAACCCTTATACAACGTCGCCACCCAGTTAAAAACCTTTATGCCGCTCGGCACTGCAACAATAAAGGTAAGCAAGGAAAAGACCACCCTCGATGCGTCACTCATTCCGCTCGTGAACATGTGGTGTCCCCAGACAAGATAGCCTACACCGGCAATAGCGAGAGCAGAGTATGCAACCGCCCTATAGCCGAAAAGGGTCTTTCTCGCAAACACGGGGACCACCTCTGAAATAATTCCCATGGCCGGCAGGATCATTATATATACGGCAGGATGCGAGTAAATCCAGAACATGTGCTCGAAGAGCACGGGGTCCCCGCCCTTCAGGGGATCGAAGAAACCCATGCCGAAAAATCTCTCAAGAATAATCAGCAGGAGCGAGATGGCTATTACGGGCGTGGCTAAGATCTGCACCCATCCCGTTGCGTAGAGGGTCCAGACAAAAAGCGGCATGCGATGCCATTTCATTCCGGGTGCCCTGAGCCGGTGGATAGTCGTCACAAAGTTAACGCCTGTCAGAATAGAAGAAAAGCCGAGAATAAAGACCGCAAATAATGCGAGTGAGACATTCGTCTTAGTTTTTATGCTATAGGGAGCATAAAACGTCCATCCTGTATCGAGTGCACCGCCTCCCAAAAAAAGCGAAGCCAGAACAAGGAAAGCGCCTGCAAGATACAGCCACCACGAAAGGCGGTTGAGGCGCGGGAATGCGACATCACGGGCGCCTATAAGCAGCGGGAGAAAAAAATTACCGAAAGAGACAGGAATTCCCGGTATGATAAAAAGAAAAATCTGTATAATGCCGTGGATAGTAAATAACCTGTTGTATGTATGTACTCCCATGAAGGTGCCGGGAGAAATGAGATTAAGTCTCATCATCACGCCGAGCGAGGTGCCTATGGAAAAGAACAAAAGCAGGGCCGACAGATACATAATGCCGATCCTCTTATGATCGACAGACATCATCCAACCCGCAATGCCGCTCCTCTGGCCGGTGTCACTATAAAATGAACTCATTGTTCCCTCGCCTTACGCATCCTGCCTGACAAGGTAAGATAGATAAAAAAAGACAGGATTAGAAAAACTATTATACCACCGGCAATTTTAAGGATGTTAAAGAATGCGGCCTGACCCTTGGGCTGGTGCGGGAAGCAATATGCCAGCACCCGGCTGATGCTAAGGCCTGTCCTGCCTTTTGCCGCATCTCCAATAGCAAGGGACAGATCAAAAGGCTGAAACTCGACGCGCTTGCGCGACGAAAAAAAGTTGTCGCCTTCGGTATAGACGTAGCGTATAATCTTGCCGTCGGCAGAGAGCACAACAAGCGCCGCCGGGTGAGAGAAACCATGAAGCTCGTCTTTTATGACAGCGAAACCGACAGAATCGAGGACCTTGGAAATGTTCTCACTGGTGCCTGACATAAAACTCCAGGCCTCCGGCGGAAACGTCCCGCCAACCAGTCTTATGTAATTTTTCTTTGCTTCGCGGGCACGGCCGGGGTTGTCCTCAGGGTCAAAACTGATCGTGATTAATTCATATTCCTTGCCCGGCACAAATTGCAATTTAGACGTTACATCTGCCACGGCTGAGAGCAGCAAAGGACAAAAACGGTCGCAACCGTAATAGACCAGACTCAGGACAACAGGCTTGTTGAGCAATTGCTTAAGCGTCCTGAGATTTCCCTGCTCATCGTAAAACTCCGCATCGAGCGCGATTCTTTGGCCGGTCCTCTCTATAACTCCGATGTCGCGCGAAGCTCCGGGAGACAAGTCCTCATGCCCCGTCGCTTCAGAGTGAAATGCGACAAGCAGCATAAAACATACTGCTGCATATGTAATAAGCAGGCGACGCATTAACGATTTATTTAAAGGTCTTCAATATATATTCAGCAATCTTCTTGGCTTCGCTGTCCGAAACTGTCTTGGTATCAAATTTTGTCATGCCCGTACCCGGATTACGCATCTTCATAATTATGTCGGTAGCCGTCTTAATATTATTGGCATCGAGATCGCCTTTATGGAGTGTCTTTTTTGTATTCATAATATTACCGCCGTTGGGATGGCACACCGCGCAATGCTCCTTGAACTCAGCCTCTCCAGACTTGTTCTTACCATCAGCTCCGGCAATATTACTCATGCCGAAGAGACACACCATAGCCGCTGCTGCAAATAACACTAATGCAGATTTCATTTTCACTTACCTCCTGATAATAGATATGATGCTATTTGTACAATATTGTACAGGAAATTAAAAATAGTTTCGCAAAGATCTGCCGGCCAGGAGGCAACGAATCCTTTATGACAGCTTTATAGATACATAAAATGTTTGCCCACCTCTCCTAACTAAAAGGAGCAACGACTTTCCGCGTTCAAACTTATTGAGGGCCGTATAAAAATCATTCGCATTGCCGACAGGCTCATGATTCAGCTCTCTTATTACATCTCCTGACTGCAAACCGGCTTCCTCGGCAGGACTGCCGGGGACAACACCCGTAACAAGAGCGCCAGCTTTCTCCTTTATGCCCAACTGGGCCCTCCAGCGGGGCGTAATATCATCAACTTTAATGCCGATATTATTTTCCGGAGATTGACTGCTCGAAGCCATTCTCTGCTCATTCATCTCTGAAACAGTTATCCTTACAACCATTTCTTTTCCGCCCCTTATTATACGGGCATCAACAGTCGTGCCCACAGGAGTATCGGCAACCGCCCTGGAAAGATCAGACATGGATTTTACTTTCCTGCCATTGAATACGGTAATCGCATCGCCCCTTTTTATTCCCGCTGCATCAGCCGGCCCGCCCTCTACTACATCGCCTACCAGCGCACCCTCGCTTCCTTTCAAACCAAAGGACTGCACCATATCAGGAGAAATGTTCTGAATTGAAACACCTATCCATCCCCGAACTACCTTACCCTTGTCCTTCAACTGAGAGATGATTGTCTTTGCCATAGAACTGGGAATGGCAAAACCAATCCCCTGCCCCGAAGAGATAATAGCCGTATTGATGCCGATGACTTCACCACGCGTATTCACAAGCGGGCCGCCGCTGTTACCCGGATTGATCGGCGCATCGGTTTGGAGAAAATTATCGTATGGGCCGGCCCCGATAACACGTCCGATAGCGCTAATAATGCCCTGTGTGACAGTATGTTCCAGCCCGAACGGATTGCCTATGGCAAGCACCCAGTCGCCGACCCTGATTTTTTCAGAATCCCCAAGTTCAAGAGTAGGAAGGTCTTTGAAAATGGATGATATCTTTATAAGAGCAAGATCGGTCTTTTTGTCCCTGCCTATTACACGGGCCCGGAATTCCCTGCCGTCGGAGGCCTTTACTTTTATCTCGTCCGCACCCTCCACGACATGATTATTTGTGATAATATACCCTTGCTTATCAACAATAAATCCGGAACCGAGACTCTGCTGTTTCATCTCTCTGTCAGGGATGCCGCCATAAAATCTCTTAAAGAAATCGCCGAATGGCCCTTCGTCATCCGGACCGAAAAAATGCCTGAACGGGTTGCCCGGCACTCTGACAGTTGAAGATGTGCTTATATTTACCACAGCCGGTGTGACTTTAGCGGCAACATCGGCGAAGGACTGTGGAAAGCCGATGACAGTGCCCGGCCCGGTTTGAGGGGCCACATGCGTCATCCTCGAACCGAGAATTACGCCAATGGCAACCAGCATAATTCCACCAATGATTATTCTAAACCAGAAAGTTTTTTGCATATTCCTCCAGAAGTTTCAAAAGCGGCGTTAAATTCAAACTGTCATTATTTAAATATAAAGAATTCGTGAAGAGATTGCAATAAAGGGCGGTGGGCCGCTTTAGGATCAATAATGGCGCCGGGCAACTGCAAATGCATTGTCCCGGCGCAAGAAATATGTCGGCTACAAATACGTTATGCGC
Organism: Nitrospirota bacterium; assembly: GCA_015233655.1. Lineage (GTDB taxonomy): Bacteria > Nitrospirota > Thermodesulfovibrionia > Thermodesulfovibrionales > Dissulfurispiraceae > JADFXI01. Next base: position 43,282 of record JADFXI010000009.1, read on the forward strand.
CTACCACAAGCACTGGGCAAGGCGCGCTCTCAATGACCTTCCCTACCGTATTGCGCCTCAACAGGCGGCTCAGGCCCTTCTTGATCTTTTGGGCCCCCATTATGATCAGGTCGCAGTTCTCTTCCTCCGCCACCTCGACAATCCTTTTGTGAACGTCTCCTTCTTCAAGCCTTGTCTTTATGAGTGAGCCTTCGGCCTTCGCTGTCTCTTTTATGTTCGCAATCGCCTGTGACGCGCCGCTGTCGAGCACTGATTCTATGTTCCTGACGCCGACAAGGTCCAG